>JAGRMV010000001.1 GCA_020441045.1 Deltaproteobacteria bacterium
CGAGAGACCAAACGCAAAAAACCATCCACGAACAAAATCGACAAATGGTATGAGTATTCGTCCATGAACGATATCTACAACCCCACACTTGACCGCATGCGAGAACTTAAGGCAAAAGAAAAAAATACTGGCAAGAAAAAAATTGGCTCTGCGTAAAGTTTGTACCCTAGATTTTTAACCTTACACGCTATCTTATTCAATTAAGCTTTTTGAAATTATATTTATCGCTTGCTCGGGTGTTGTCACAAAGATCACCAGGTCATCCACTTGACCAGATAAAAAACCTTGGCTTTGCATGGTTTTGTATTGCATATGCAAACCATCATAAAAACCATCTGCGTTGATCACGACAACTGGTTTATCATGGATTCCGAGTTTTCGTTCTTCAATGACTTGGGTGATTTCATCCAAAGTCCCATTGCCACCCGGAAGAGCAATATAGGCATCTGCTTTTTCACGCATCAGGGTTTTGCGTTCATGCAAGTCTTGGGCAATGGTCAATTCGCTTAAATTTTGCATGGCTGAATCTTGTAATACTTTCACCGAAACACCACTTACATAACCACCTTGATCAAGCACAGTATCTGCCAGCACTTTCATCAGCCCTACCCCAGACCCACCAAAAACAAGTCCATAACCGTGCTCAACAATTAACTCAGCAAGTGTTTTGGTCAGTCCAGTATAGTTTTGATTATTACTACGGGCAGATAAATAAACGGCTACTTTTTTCATGATTTTTTTCTCTTATCTCTAACTGAATCAGTTCCATCGAGTATTTTACTAGCTTTTTCATCTCTTTCAAATTCATAGATTTTTTTGCTAGTACACTATGCAAACCGACACTGTTATAGCATCTCACCTGCATGCGACGTCTGGCTGAAAATCATGATCTACAAATCATCAAGAGCATTTATTTTGATGAAACCGTCCTTCCATTCATGGACTTTGATGACCTCACCTAGCCTGCATTCAAACAGCTTTTTGATTATAAACGTACGCCTCCTTCTTACTTATATCTATTCGAAGAAGACGGTGTGGTCAGCGGCACCATCACTGTATTAAAAAAACAATTTCGCCAAAGTCATGTTGCATATCTCAGTGGCTTCGCGCTCAAAAAAGAATTTCAAGGACAGGGACTAGGTACAAAATACCTTACAAAGTCATAGAAGTGCTACAAGCCGAAGGATTTTTACGTATTGAACTGATGGTAGAAGCTGACAATGAAAAGGCCATTGCACTCTATCAAAAGCTTGGATTTTGCATTGAAGGCACGCTAAAACAATACGTCAAAAGAAAAGACCAAAACCATTATGTCGATGAACAGTATATGGCATGGATGATGTCTTGAATTTTTTATAGTGCGCGGGGATATCTATAAAAAAATCAAGCTGCCTCATATTATAAGGATCCAGGGCATCCTAAAAGACCCCCATTGAGAATTCTACGCAGCTAAGCTGTGGGGAATTCGACCCAACATTAGATTAAAAAAATTCGCCAAACCATTCTTTCATTCTAGAGCGGACTTTGACGAACATATTTTTATCACGCACGCGAAACGCGGTGCTTCGATGTTGGTTTTCACTACCGTATAAAACGAGCCCTACCGCCGTCGCATAAATTGGACTAGATACCGCTTCGGCCAAGCCGCCTACACCATGTGGGATACCACGTCGAACGGGCAAATCAAATACCGCTTCGGCTACTTCTGGCATCCCTTCCATAATGGAAGAACCACCGGTAATCACCACACCAGAAGCTAACTTGTGGGTTAAGTTCATTTTTTCCAATTCATTTTTGACAAGCATAAAAAGTTCTTCAACTCTAGGTTCGATGATTTCACTTAAAAGTTTCTTACTTATCTGTCTGGGTTTGCGCCCCCCAACACTGGCAACATCGATAATTTCATCTCGACCAATCAAGTCGGTGGATGCCACACCATGTTTATGTTTGATACTTTCAGCTTCGCGCATCGGTGTACGAATACCTACTGCAATGTCATTGGTAATATGATTACCTCCCACAGAAATAACAGCAGAGTGCACAATCGCGCCCCCAGAATAGACCAAAATATCAGTAGTACCACCACCGATATCCACCATCGCAACACCCAGGTCGCGTTCATCTTGCATAAGCACAGCTTTGCTTGAAGCCAGTTGTTGAATCACAATGTCAGATACATTGAGCCCACAGCGATTGGCGCATTTGACAATATTTTGTGCCGAAGTTACTGCGCCTGTTACAATGTGGACTTTTGATTCTAAACGCACGCCACTCATGCCAATCGGTTCGCGAATCCCATCTTGATCATCAATGATATATTCTTGCGGCAATACGTGCAGGACCTCGCGATCCATCGGTATGGCAACGGCTTTGGCCGCATCAATGACACGATCTACATCATACTGGGTTACTTCTTGATTTTTGACTGCAACCACGCCATGCGAATTAAAACCCTTGATATGGCCACCAGCAATTCCAGCATAGACCGAATGCACGTCACAGCCGGCCATCAATTCAGATTCCTCGACTGCATTTTGAATCGATTGCACCGTTGCATCAATATTGATGACCACTCCTTTGCGCAGCCCATTCGATGGATAGGTGCCAAGACCCACAATGTCCACACCTTTATGGGTTAACTCTCCCACAATTGTGCAGATTTTTGTGGTGCCAATATCCAACCCAACGATCAAATTATCTTTTTTTGACATGATGACTGCGCCCTTTCATGCAAAACTCTCATTTTGCATTGCCTTTGAGTATACAATCAACCTGATGGAGTTCTCACAGCCACAGGTATTACTCATACGCCATTACTCCTCAATGGGTAGAAGTTTGACGACGATCCTATCATGAAAGTTGCAATCTACCCTAAGAATTTTGTCCTTTTGCGACATGATATCCGGCATGATTTTGGCCAGTCTTTGCAATTTGGGCCGATAATCTGCACGTCCAATATAAAAATCAGGCAAATCTTCTTGTAAAAAAACCGTCCACCCCAAGTCTGTATGCCAGTGCAAAGATATTGGATCCATCTGTAAAACTGATTGGATATCTTCCATCAATACAACCGCAACTTGGAAAACGCTACTACTATCTTGAAATTGGCTTTTGGTTTGCCAATTCCCATAAATGGTCGGGACAATCGGTGGCGCTTGCGACCCGAACCAGCTAAAACGCTCCCCTTGCGGATCAATAAACCAATGTTTTTGAAACGTGGTTTGGGCAACGGGTTTTCTTTCTTGTACATACAAACGTAACAGATCTTGGTGCGTAAGCTTAAAGCTCACCGATGTAAACATCGAAATTTTGGCAAAATCTGCTTTCAACTGCTCTCGCGCTGTCACGTCAAACTCTTTACCAACGTATGGCGCTAGGATGGTTTTTAAATCATTTTTTGCAACTGACACCAATCCAATGATCTCAGCTTCTCGAAAAACCTTGGCATGGGCTTGATCGGAAGAGGTCAAGTGCCCGACGCAAAAAACAAGCACCAACAGGACTCGCCAAGGCATCAGATCGCATCCAGCACAATCGCCTCAACCAGAGCCTCAAACGCAAGGCCTTTTTCTTTGGCCGCCATTGGGACAAGACTGGTAGGCGTCATGCCGGGAATGGTATTTATTTCAAGGCAATAGACCTGTTCATCTTTCCATATAAAATCCACGCGTCCCCAACTTCGACAGCCAATGGCAGTAAAAGCTTGCAATGCATAGTTCTGGATTTTTTCAGCCAGCGCTTGGTTTATACGGGCAGGACAATAATAGTCGGTCATACCTTTGGTATATTTGGCCGCATAATCATAGATGCCATTTTTGGGTCGAATTTCTACCACCGGGAGCGCCTCACCAAGAAGAATACCAACTGTTAAATCAATGCCATCGGTAAGATAATTTTCCCACAACACCCGTTGTCCAAAGCTATGTGTACGCGTAAAAGCATCATACAATTGCGCTTGGTTTTTTACGATTTCCATGCCGATACTGGAACCTTCACAATCAGGCTTACCTATAATCGGGTAGGTAAGTGTTGTTGTAACGTGTTGCTTCCACGTATCAAAATCATCTGCTGCCGTCGAAATCAAAAATGGCAAAGTCGGAATATCATGCTGCTTAAAGACCACCTTACTGTCAAACTTACTCATCGCCAACGCACTAGATTCGGCGCGACTTCCGGTAAAAGCAATATGATGATCCTGCAAAATTTTTTGCACGCCACCGTCTTCACCCCACGCACCATGCAGCGCAATAAAAACCACATCCCAATACTGCTCATAAAAATTTGGAATTTCACTAGGATCAATCTGATGGACATTGGAATAGCCCAAGTCCATCAATGCCTTGGCAATGGCTTTACCGGTGGTAAGTGAAACATCGCGTTCCTTGCTTTGGCCGCCAAGTAAAACAGCAATTTTTGCTTCTTTGCTGATATGGTTTGCTTGCTGATTCATCATGCTTCTCCAAGTATATGCACTTCTGTTTCTAAATATATATTTTTTTCCTGCGAAATTTTTTCTTGGGCTGTTTGGATCAGAGCCTCGACATCGACAAAACGTGCTTTACCGTGGTTGATCATAAAATTGGCGTGCTGTTCAGAAATTTGCGCATCTCCCAAACGGTACCCCTTCAAGCCAACCTCCTCAATCAGCGCGCCAGCAAAAGCAGGTTTGGGGTTTTTAAAGACCGAACCAAAATTGGGATAACTTAAAGGTTGCCGATCACGTTTGACCTTGGCCAGAGCGATTTTTTTCTCAACGATCTCGCTGGTTGACTTTGCAAACACAAAACTTCCACCGGTAATGATTTTATCTGTACCAAATGGAAAATCACGGTATAAAAAATCGTCCTCACCTACAGCTTGCGTAAAATAGGTTCCATATGCATCAAAACCTTGCACCTGCGTCAATACTTGCGAAAACCAGCCATCGGGCGTTCCAGCATTCATGCGAATGCCACCACCAATACTTCCAGGTATACCAAAGACAAACTCAAATCCAGTATAGGCATCCTTACGTAATAACTGTAAAAGTCTGCCCATGCCAACACCAGCTTGTGCGTCTAGCTTCCAAACTTGGTCTTTTGCAATGGTCTCAATTTTATTAAGTCTGGTAAGGTCAATCAAACACCCCGGATATCCACCATCACGAAAAAGCAGATTCGAACCCTTACCAAGCACATGAAAATCTTGCAGATAGTAAAATCCCGCTTGCGCTGTTTTTTGTAAAAACAGCCCCACTTCATCGACATGTGTTGGAGAAAAAACCGCAGCTGCCTGCGCATTGCATTTAAAAGAGGTCTTTCGATCCAGCGCCACTTGCAATGACAGATGATCGGCAAAACATGTTTCTTGCGTAAGAAATGAAATGATCGGATGTAAGGCCATACAGTAGGAGCACTCTATAACACGAACAAAGCGTCCTGTTAATGACTCGCTAAAAGTTTACATAAGGGCGTTCAGAAAGTTTTTATGAAAGATTTTTGCGCTTTGAGGACTGTTTGCATGTTATTGCAAATCCGCCGATTTGAGCTGATAAGATCCATCCACACGCTCATCGACGTCTAAACAGTTTTCGCCTTGTTTACATACTTCTTTGTCGTTGATATCTTCGACTTCATCAATAAAGATTTTTTGGCGTACTTCATCTTCCGGAGGTAGGGTTCCACAATTATTGTAAATTCCTCCCACAAAAAAGATCCCTACAAAGAATAAAAATACATACAATCGATAAAATGTTGGTTTTTTCTTCAATTTCATCCCTTATATAAAATCATTATAACAAATGCACTGTCAAATGTATGTAGATCCCAAAAAATGTAAACTATAGTTACGCCAACGCGATTACCTTAAACTCCACAGCAATCGGGGTGGGCAAACTGCCTACTTCAATGGTTGTTCGGGTCGGGCCGATGTCTTGGAAGGTTTTATTGTAGACTTGATTAAAGCCCTGAAAATCACGCTGCATATTGGTTAAGAAAACTTGAATATCAACCACGTTTTGTAAACTTGAACCACTGGCTTCCAAAATCATCCCCACATTATCAATCACCGCTTGGGTCTGGATTGCTATATCATGTGGACTCACGCCTGGAATAACGTCAGTCCCTTTTTGACGTGGCCCCACTCCGGACAGAAACAAAAATTCTCCAACTTTACGTGCGTGGGGGTAAGCTCCTACAGGCTCTGGAGCCGATTGACTATTGATGATACCGCTTATTTTTTCCGACATTGTTTATACATATATCGAACTTCCAAGCTGGTACAAGATAAACCGCTTCATCGAATACCCAAGACATGTCGTTTACTCGTAAAACAAGTCTATCTCAAAGCGCGGTGCAAATTGTTTTGTATTCAGTATAAAAATCAACCGAATACTGGCCACCTTCCCTGCCAATACCAGACTGTTTCATGCCGCCAAATGGAACGCGCAAATCACGTACCAGCCAGCAATTGATCCAGACCGTGCCTGCTCGAATTTTGCGAGCTATCATTTGCGCTCTATCTTGATCCTTACAAAAGATGCTTGCACACAAGCCATAAGGTGAGTTGTTGATCATCTTCACGACTTCATCTTCATCTTGATAAGGTTCGACGGTTACCACAGGGCCAAATATTTCTTCGGTGTGACAGCTATGATTTTGATCCAGGCCGCTTAAAATGGTAGGCCTTAGATAATACCCTTTATCATTTTGCAGGGTTTCATCACCGGCAAGTACCTTGGCCCCGGCTTTAACCCGTTGGGCAATACATTGACGTACTTTTTGCCAGTGGTCTTGGGATACCAATGGTCCCATAAAACTGGTTTTGTGGAGCGGATCACCCACAATAATTTTCTTGGTTTTGTGCACGAACTTTTCAACAAAGATCGCAAA
This sequence comes from Deltaproteobacteria bacterium, assembly GCA_020441045.1. GTDB lineage: Bacteria > Bdellovibrionota_G > JALEGL01 > JALEGL01 > JAGRMV01 > JAGRMV01. The sequence continues at coordinate 6,870 of JAGRMV010000001.1, forward strand.
AATATCCGCATGGATAAAAACCCGCTCCCCACAAAGACAAATCTGACCTTGGTTTAAAAAACTGGCCTTGATCAACTCGTCGACCGTTTGATCGATATCGACGTCAGCTGCAATCACAATTGCATTTTTACCCCCAAGCTCCAGTGACGTTTTTTTGCATTGGCCGGCAATATCTTTTTCTATCTGCTTACCGGTCTGCGTGCCCCCGGTAAATGAAACCAGCTTCACATCAGTATGCGAAACAAGGGGTCGCCCCACATCCAGCCCTGTGCCAAAAACAATATTAAACACTCCTTTGGGTAAGGGCAACGGATCCAGAATTTGCGCTAAAAAGTATGCTGTCATCGGCGTTACTTCTGAAGGTTTACAAACAACCGTATTACCGCAAGCAAGTGCAGGGGCGATCTTCCATGTCAGCAAATACAGCGGCAAGTTCCACGGCGTAATCAAGGCCGCAACGCCAACAGGCATGCGGGTAATTTGGCTCAGTGCTTTGTCACCCTTACGCACCGAAAACGCTTTCACTGTCGGCACATACTTGGCAAAAAAACGAAAATTTTCGACCACACGCGGAATATCAATTTTTTTGGAGAGCCATAATGGCTTACCGTTATCCAAGGTCTCCAGCATGGCAAACTCTTCAAAATGCTCTTCAATTTGGTCGGCGATCAGTAGCAAATATTCACAGCGCTTTTCTACTGCCATTTCTGACCAAGCAGGAAATGCTTCATGAGCAGCTTGCACAGCCTGATCAACGTCTGCAGCATTGGAATTAGGTACCAGTGAAATTGTTTCACCGTTGGCAGGGTTGATATTGGGCATCCAAAGCGCCGAAATTGGATCCACAAATTGTCCATTGATATAATTTTTGATTTTCTCCATGACCTGTTTCTATTTCTTGCCTGGATCCCAGATTTTGTCAATCCTGTACCCCATCAAAAACATTCGTTTCTTTGATTTTTGTTTACAATTCATTTAGGAACAAACCATGTCGATTTATCTTATTTTTGTATTGGTTTATTTGGGCGCGCTGATTTTTGTTGGAGCCACCAAGGCGCGCGCTATTGCATCCCAGTCTGATTTTGCTTTGGCAGGTAGGGGCTTGGGTACATTTGTCCTTACCGGAACCTTGCTTGCGACTTGGATGGGTACCGGCAGCATTTTTGGCAATAGCGCTGAAGCGTTTCGGGTTGGTTTTCCCTCGTTTGTCATTCCGTTGGCCGGTGGTACGGGCATCTTTTGTTTGATTTTTTTGGCCACCCGCGTGCAAAACCAAAACAACTTTACCATTCAAGATATTTTAGAACGAAGTTTTGGTCCGGCTTCGCGCATCATCGGCACCATCACGCTGACCCTGGCCTATGTTATTATTGTTTCGTATCAATACCGTGCCGGCGCAGCTATTGTCGAAAAGCTTGCACCTGACCTACCACATGTTTGGGCCGTAATTTTTATGGCAGTGTTTGTCATTCTTTATACTGTCCTTGCAGGCATGTACTCGGTCGCCTATACCGACGTTGTCAATGGCCTGATCATGATCGTCGGTTTTATCATCGTCGTACCTTTTTTGCTCAGCAAAGCCGGTGGGATCAGTGGGGTCATCCATAGTTTAGAAACATCGCAGCGAAGTTTCACCGGACATTATTCGCTGGGGGAGCTTATTTCCATATTGTTACCCTCTTTGCTTTTGATTTTGGGGGATGCCAATTTGTATGGCCGCTTCTTTTCCGCCAAAAGCCCAGAAGCAGCCAAAAAATCTGCCAAGTACATGTTGGCCTCGGTCCTATTTATGGAATGGATCATTTTATTCACTGCGATCATCGGCTTGGCTTTGGTCAATCAAGGCGTTATTGCTACGCCTTCAAATCCTGGACACATTGTCGTTGATATTGCTTACAATGTTCTGCCACCTTTTTTGGGTGCATTGATGATGGCAACCATCATGGCGATTGTGGTCTCGACTGCCGACTCTTACTTGCTTGCCCCAGGTTCAGCTATCGTGCGCGATATGTACCAACGTTTTTTCAAACCCGAAGCCACCGACAAACAGCTGGTTTTGGTCAGTCGCATCACGGTTGCTGCGCTTGGTTTGATTGCACTTGCTATGGCGTTTATGTCCGATAAATTTTTTAGCATCTCGCTTTTTGCCTACACACTTTATGGCGCAAGTATCACACCCGCCTTGCTTGGCGCACTGTTTTGGAAAAAGGTCAACTACCATGCTGGAACCATATCGATGGTTGTAGGACTGCTCACTGCACTTATATGGAAATTTTTGCAAACCAAAGAAATGTTACCACAAGCCATTGTCGATATGGGCATAGATGCTGTTCTACCAGCGGCGCTGCTTTCAACCATCGTTTTGGTGACAATCACATGGTTCAAGCAAAAATCGTAAAGCACCTTGAATACGATCCTCGTCAATTAAATCTTTGGATTGGGTTTGGCTTGACTTTAGATGCCAAATCAACAAAAATTTTTATATGAACCAAGATCGAAGATCCTTCTTTTATACGCTCTTACATAGCACCTTTGGCATCGCAGCTGGGACCATTTTGGCAAGCCGGAGTTCGTATGCAAAATCCCGGCGCAAAACAACGCAGCCCGGACTTGTGCTTTCTACCTGGAAACATGGTGTAGCTGCCAATGCTGCAGCATGGGATATCATCGTAAAAAATGGGGCCGCACTAGACGCTGTTGAAGCAGGCGCACGTCTGACCGAAGCCAATCCAGAGGGGAGAAGTGTTGGTCTAGGCGGCCGACCCGATCGAGAGGGTATTGTAACATTAGATGCTTGTATCATGGATCAGCATGGCAATGCCGGGTCAGTTGCATTTTTACAAGACATCAAACATCCGATTTCTGTCGCACGTAAAGTCATGCAAGAGACACCTCATGTCATGCTTGTCGGTAAAGGTGCGCAGCAGTTCGCTTTGCAACAAGGTTTTCGCAAAGAAAACCTTTTAACCGAAGCAACCCGAAAAGAATATCAACAATGGCGCAAAAAATCCCAATATCAGCCGATCATCAATATCGAAAATCACGATACCATTGGTGTAATTGCCCAAGACCAACATGGCAACCTCTCAGGCGCATGTACCACCAGCGGACTCGGGTATAAAATGCATGGCCGTGTCGGTGACTCACCGATTATTGGGGCGGGCCTATTTGTCGACAATGAGGTCGGCGCTGCCGCGGCGACAGGCACTGGTGAAGCTGTAATGAAAACCTGTGGTTCTTTTTTGATTGTCGAACGCATGCGTCAGGGCGCTTCACCTATGCAAGCATGCAAAGAAGCGGTCTTACGCATTGTCAAACACCAAGACTACAGAGATATGCAAGTGGCATATATTGCGATCAATAAGCAGGGAGAGTATGGCGCGTTTAGTATCCGACCTGGCTTTCCTTATGCCATCAAGTCACATGATCTAGATACATTACAACCATCTGATGCCTACGTGCAAAAATAATCTACTGTCATTCATTGCTTTGCTACTTTTTCTACATCGGTCATCACACGCAAAATATTTTGCTGTGCAAGCTTGGCTAGGTCACGATCACTCCAGCCTCTTTCAATCAGTTCCGCAAACAAATACGGGTATCTTGAGACATCACGCAAATCATCTGGCGTAATGCCGCTCCCCCAAAAATCTCCACCAAGGCCAATATGATCAACACCTGCTACATCACGGATATGCTGGATATGGTCTGCAACATGCTTCACCGTAACCGATGGCGGGATATCTAATTGTTTATCCTTTTCGTAAGCTTGTTTAAAAACATCTGATCGTTGCTGCGGATTTTGGACTTTTTTGAAAAACGTTTTGGCCCACTGCCTAGACTCTTGGGTAAGAAAATAAGAAACAAAATTGACCATCACAATACCGTTATTGTCTTTTACTTGCGCAAGGATATTGTCAGGCACGTTTCTTGGGTGTGAACTTACTGCTTTGGCATTGGAATGCGAGAAAATAATCGGCGCCTGACTTAAGGCAAGCACATCTTGCATTACTTTTTCGGAAACATGCGATAGGTCGATCATCATACCCAATCGATTCATTTCTTTGATCACCGTCTTGCCAAAGTCACTTAAGCCATCGCTTCTTGCCTTATCTGTTGCAGAATCAGCCCAATCAATAGTTTTGGAGTGGGTTAAGGTCATATAGCGGACACCAAGACCGTAATACATACGAAGTAATGGCAATGAATTTTCAATCACATGTCCCCCCTCGATACCGAGCATGGATGCAATCTTACCTTGTCGCATGGCTTGCTTGACTTGCTTGGCGGTTGTACAAAACACAAATGTGTCACTGTACTGCGCCACCATACGTTTGACCAAATCAATTTGCTCCAACTGCACTTTGGCATACCGACCCTCTTTGATATCGTTAGGAACCCATACAGACCAAAATTGCCCTCCTACTTTTCCTCTTCGGAGTTTAGGAATATCGGTTTCGCCACCCGTTTCTATCTCCAAATGGGACCTTTGTAAGTCAGGCACTTCACCATACTGTTCACGAATATTCCAAGGCAAGTCATTATGCCCATCGATAACAGGATATTTGTGAAGAACTTTATATGCTTTTTCTAAAGCCCCTTCAGGCTGGATCTTTGCAAACCCTTGTGATGTAAAAAAACAACCTAGCAGCCCTACAATAAACATTCGTCGTATCATGAAGATATTATAAGAGTATCTGCTAAAAATACCAGCGAGGCTTCATAAAAACCAATAACAATATACCGATAGAAGCAAGCTATGGTCGTTTCGTTTTTATGTAAGGCAATTTTATGGCAATGAGCGCAAGAGTGGGGATGGTCATGTGAGAGCTTGCATAAGCTGCCCAAATATGACCAGCCCAATTCTTACGCGGTCTTGAATAAAACCTTAACATCTATAGACCTTCAAAGACGTCTTTGATAGGCTTACTTCATGATTAAAGCGCCCTTTCATTTGCAGGCTTGGATTGATGATAACCGTGACAAGCTTAAGCCTCCGGTTGGTAATGCCGAAGTTTTTCCGGGCAGTGACTACATTGTCATGGTAGTCGGCGGACCGAACAATCGCAGCGATTTTCATATCAACCAAGGTCCTGAGTTTTTCTTTCAACTGGAAGGCCAGATGAATTTACGCGTGATTGAAGGCGGCATTCCCAAAGATATACCGATCGCAGAAGGGGAAGTTTTTGTGCTTCCTGCCAATGTTCCTCACAGCCCCCAACGTTTTGCGCATAGTGTAGGATTGGTCGTAGAACAAGTTCGTGGACCTGAAGAAAAAGATGGGTTTTTATGGATTTGTGAAAAATGTCACACGGAACTTTATAAGGAATTTGTTCATGTCACCGATATTGTAGCGCAACTACCCATTGTATTTGACCATTTTTATCAGAACCCCGAACATACCACCTGCAAAAACTGTGGTGAAATCGCAACACGATCCTAGATAGCGTTATGTTAAAAATCGATATTCATACCCATATTATTCCCAAGATCATTCCGCAGTGGATGGAACAGTTCGGCTATGGTGGTTTTATTCAACTGGATCATCATAAAAACTGCTGCGCTCGAATGATCCTTGATGATGGCACGTTTTTTCGTGAAATTGAACACAACTGTTGGGACCCTGAGCAGCGTATCAAAGAATGTAATGAATCCGAAGTTGGTGTACAAGTTCTATCGACGGTGCCGGTGATGTTTAACTATTGGGCTCGGGCTGAACACACGCATGACACTTCCCGTTTTTTAAACGATCATATCGCCAGTGTCGTTGCGCAGTATCCAAAAAGGTTTGTCGGCCTGGGAACATTGCCCATGCAGAAAACCAGATTGGCCATCGATGAATTAGAAAGATGTGTACATGATTTACACCTGTCAGGTGTACAAATTGGATCGCATATCAACAACATCAACCTGAGTGACCCAACGTTATTTCCGATTTTTGAAAAGGCGCAAGAAATTGGCGCCTGCGTTTTTGTCCACCCCTGGGATATGATGGGAGAAAAAAGCTTAGATAAATACTGGCTATCATGGCTTGTTGGCATGCCAGCCGAAAGCGCGCGAGCCATTTGCTCGATGATTTTTGGCGGCGTGTTAGAACGTTTACCACACTTAAAAATTGCCTTTGCCCATGGCGGTGGCTCTTTTCCGGCAACCTTAGGCCGAATCGAACACGGCTTTCACGTACGACCTGACTTGTGCGCGGTGGATAACAATTGCAACCCACGCAAATACGTCAAACAAATCTACGTTGATTCCCTGGTACATGACCCCTATGCGCTTGAATTTCTCATCGACACTTTTGGCGTCGACCGCATTGCCCTGGGCAGTGACTATCCTTTTCCACTGGGCGAACATCGTCCAGGCGAACTCATCCAATCTATCCAATTAACAAAAACCGACCGCGCCCAACTCTTACACGGCACCGCCTTAGACTGGCTCGGCAAAAAAATAGAAGATTTTATATAATCAAAGTAGAAAACAAGCTGCTACGCAGCTTGTCCTTCCCCCCCTAAGCACACCACCAGCAAAGCCATTAAAACACCCCAGATGCAAAATGATAGGAAGTTTTCATTACTTGCGCAGCTGTTTGAAAACTTCCTATCATTTTGTTCCCTAAACTACATGTTTTCTAAAGACTCTGCGTACGCCCGCCATCAACGACGAGATTTGTTCCATTGATATAACTAGCCGCAGGACTGGCCAAAAACGCAACCGCATTGGCGATTTCACTAGGCTCGCCTAGCCTTCCAGCTGGAATCATCTTTTTCCACATGACATCAATCTCTTGTACGGTTTTGGATAGGCGATTGGCACTGGCTTGCTTAAGTGTTGTCAGCCTTTCAGTATCTGTAAACCCTGGCAGAACATTATTGACTGTAATTTGATCCTGACCAAGTTCACTTGCAAGGGTTTTACTCCAATTGCCCATCGCCCCGCGGATGGTATTAGACACCCCAAGATTTGGAATGGGCGCTTTGACTGACGTAGAAATAATATTGATGATACGACCATATTTTTCTTTTTGCATCGATGGCACAAGCAATTGCGCTAAGGTTTGACTGGCCAAAACATGTGTTCGAAACGCCGTTTCAAATTCTTTTATGTCTGCATCGATCAGCGGACCCGCTTTTGGACCTCCTGCATTGTTGACCAAGACATGAAAAGGATGCTGCGCAAGTAGTGGGGTAACCCTATCAATAATGTTGTTTTGATCAGAGAGATCAACAACAACAAATGCATGTCGATCTGCATGTGGCAACTGGGTCATCATTGATTTGAGCTTATCTTCACTGCGCGCCAGCAGTGTAACCTTTGCTCCAAGCTGTGCTAATGCAATGGCAGTCGAACGACCAATGCCACTGGAAGCACCACAAACCAACGCGTATTTATCCGCAAGAGAAATATTCATATCTCTAGATATATCAATATTTACCTAGAGCGCAATATCCCATTGATGGGACTATTTCAATAAGGTCATGGCTTGGGTAATACTGCCTGCCCCCATCGAACAAATGATATCTCCTGGCTTGCTATTTTGCTTTGCACTTTCCACACCTTTGGCGATTGAAGCAACATACAATGCCTTTGTTTTTCCACGCGCATTGATTTCTTCGACCAAACGCTCAGATGTAATATGTTCGATAGGTGTTTCACTGGCTTCGTAAACTGGCGTCACATAGACGCGATCGGTATAATCAAACACCTCAATATGTTTCTGCCAAGTATCACGCAGCCTCGTATATCGATGTGGTTGATACAAGACATGCACAACACCTAGCCCTGCTTTCTTTTTTAACGCAATCAAGGTTGCCAAAATTTCTGTGGGGTGATGCGCATAATCATCATACATATCAACACCCTCGATTTGACCATAATAATCCATGCGTCGATCAATACCTTTGAATTTTTTTAATGCCTTAGCAATATTTTTTGGCGCAAGACCAACGCGAAGACCGACAGCGAATGCACCTAAGGCATTGAGTACATTGTGCTTACCAAGCATAGGAAGCTCGACAGTGGCCAAACAATCTTTGGCATTCCATACCTCAAATACCATGTATTTTTCTTCGATACGGATGTTATCAGCTCGTATCATGGCTTTCATATGAGTACCGACGGTTAAAACTGGTTTATTGATTTCTTCCAAAATCTTGTGCACTTCAGGATCATCAATACAGAGAATGGTCAACCCATCAAATGGTACACTAGAAGCAAATTGGGCAAAGGCAGATTTCAGATTGTCAAAACTACCATAATGATTCAAATGCTCTTGATCAATATTGGTAATCACCGCAACCTCGGGATAAAGATGTAAAAAAGAGCCATCGCTTTCATCGCTTTCTGCGACAAACCAGTTCGATTTCCCCACATATGCATTAGATTGTTTACTTTTTAAGCGTCCCCCCAAAACAAACGTTGGATCCAAATCATTTTCGAGCATCATATGGGCAACCATGGAAGTTGTGGTGGTCTTGCCATGTGACCCAGCAACAACAAGTGCTCTTTTTTTACGCATGAGTTCCGCCATCATTTCTGCTCTACGCAAAATTGGAATATGCTTATCCTTGGCTGCTATAAGTTCCACATTTTCATGCGTTACGGCCGAAGAGTAGACCACCAGGTTGGCGCCATCGATATGAGATGCTTCGTGCCCCTGAAAAATCTTCGCCCCTTTTTGTGTTAATTTATCCGTCTCACTATTTTGGCGGAGATCACTACCTTGCACTTCATAGCCTAAATCCAACAATACATCTGCAATTGCCGACATGCCAATACCTGCAATACCAACAAAATGAATCTTTTGCTTATCCATCACTGTATTTCATTTATCTGATTTGCGCACTAGCGCAAAGATTTAGGTTACATATTATACTTGAATATCAAACAAGAGATGTCTATACATAAAATACTTCTCAAGCCATGATGTCAGAACATTCTCTACATATCATACAAGCATCAACGAAGCAGACTTACCAAGCATGTTTAGGTATTCGTATGCAAGTATTTGTCAAAGAACAACAAGTCCCGTTAGAGCTAGAGGTCGATACCTTTGAACAAGAGGCGACCCATTTTTTGGGACAACTCGATGGGCGCGCAGTGGCAACAGGAAGATACCGTGTCTATGGTGCCAATCTTAAATTTGAACGCATTGCCACACTCCCAGCGTATCGGGGCAAAGGTATTGGCAAAAAATTGATGCATCATATGCAAGCTTGTGCACAAAAAAATCATCCTACGCTCTTACCCATGATGTATGCACAAGCAGATGCCATTACATTTTATCAACAACTTGGATGGATATGCGAAGGTCCTGAATTTCTCGAAGCCAATATCAAACACAAAAAAATGATCTTCCACCACCAAGACCATCAATAATACTCAAGCGCATACCAATAATCTTTACCTAGCTGTAGACCTCTTATATAGGCAAATTGCTCATCATCTTCAGATATATGATCTGTCACCAAATAACACCGATCACTGTCAAAATTGCGACTCCACACCATCATCCTTCGCCATTTCATTTGATCAACATATTGTTTTACTGCTTTTGGATCAGCAAACACAAGCTTTTGCCAAGGCATGACGGTTGTTCCATTTGCACGCAGGTAAGAGCATCGCACCGCATAGACATCCCTTTCCACAATTTCATCACTACGCATCTCTGGAAGGAGATCATCAGAGCATTTCATTGTCTTTTGCACAATTTCGGTATGCTGGAGCGTAAAGAATTTTCTTTGCATTTTTTTACGTAGGGGGGTCAGAAGAACGACAATGCCAACAACGAAGATTATAACAATCGTCGAGGCAAAAAAACGATCCCAATTCAACATCACGGCTACTACTATAGAAATCAATATAACAAAAAAAGAAACAAAGCTTATGACGGTCAACAAAAACCACCGCTGATGCACAAAAGCAATATTCTTTTCTCTATGTAAAGTAGAAAATCCTGCATTGAGTTCGAGCAAGCTCATAATTGCAAAAAATCCTCCATGATTTCTTGCACGGCATTTTCTTTGCGTAACGTCTGCAATTGTTCTCTATACTGTGAAGGATCAATATTGAGCATAGATTGTATTTTTTCGAAAAGCAGCGCCGGGGTAAGATCTTTTTCTTCGATCATGATTGCACCTTGGGTTGCTACCAAAACCTTGGCATTTTCCACCTGATGATTGTCCGCCGCAATGGATAATGGAATAAGTATCGACGCAATAGCCACCGCTGCAAACTCAAGCACAGACGAACCTGATCTAGCAATGATCAAATGGGTTCGACCATAGATCGCTTCAACATCATCAAAAAACGGTTGGACGGTGCTGGTCACATTGATCGACTGATAGCGCTCAGCAATATGTGCATAATCTCTACTGCCGGTTTGGTGAATGACCGTGATTTTATCTTTAAGTTCATTGATGTTCTGTTCTAGCATCGTGCAAAACACATCATTGACTTGCATAGACCCTTGTGAACCGCCCAATATGGTAACTGTTTTCATCGCAGTTTTCTCACTGGGCGGTTGCACTGCAAAAATACTCTTGCGAATCAAATGGCCATAATTGCGAACTTTCTTAGAGGGAAAATAACGGTTTGCCCACGCAAATACCACATACACCCGCTTGACAAACTTCGCCAAAATCTTATTTGACAGACCTGGAGCGGCATTGGGTTCAATGATTGCGCAAGGAATACCGCGCAAACTGGCAAGTAGCATGATTGGTCCCGAAGAATATCCGCCAATCCCAAAAACACGTTCAGGCTTATATTGATCTAAAACTTTTTTTGATTTCATAAATGCATTGGGTAATTTCAACAACCCTGAAAGTCGTTTGCCAATCGATCCGGATTTGACTCCTTGCATATCTAACAATTCGACATCAAACCCACGCGCTGGAATCCACTGCTCTTCAAATTTTCCTTTTACGCCAACAAACACACATCGATATTCAGGATGTTTTTCTCTGATTTCAGACGCCAAAACAAACGCCGGAATAACATGCCCTCCGGTACCACCAGCAGCAAATAAAATGGTCTTTTGATCCGCACTCATTGCACCCAAAAACTACCCCCGGCTTGCTTGCAAGTCAAGAAGCCACCTTTTTTACAGAACCCGCGAAATTTTGGCTTTCTGATGTGAGATCGAGCTTGATAGCGATAACAGAAGGCCCAGAGAAAACATTGTTGAAATCAATGAAGAACCTCCATAGCTTACCAAAGGCAATGTTAAGCCTTTGGTCGGCAGAAGCCCCATCACCACGCCCATATTAAAAAGTCCTTGCAGACTGATCAATACTGTAATGCCCATCGCTAAAATCGAAGCATATTGATCTTGAATCCGTATCGAAAGACGTATGCCTTGTACCATGACGATAAAAAATAATATGACCACGGCGGCGCAGCCAATAAAGCCCAGCTCTTCGCCAATCACTGAAAAAATAAAATCTGTATGTGCTTCCGGCAGATATAAAAGTTTTTGCGTACCATCACCTAACCCTTGCCCTGCCAAACCTCCTCGCTCAAAAGCGATCAATGACTGAATCATTTGGAAGCCATCGCCTTGTGGATCAGCCCATGGGTTGAGAAAGCTAAAAAACCGTTTTCGTCTGTATTCTGTCGAAAAAATCAAATAGGCCATCGTAATCAGCCCACTGCCAACCAGTGCCAACAAATGCTCCAGCTTTGCCCCAGCTACAAACACCATCAAAATAAGAACACTACCGATGGTCACTGTCGTACCAAAATCAGGCTGTTTTAAAATCAATAGCAATACAAAACCTTGCATGCATAAAAGCGGCAGTAGGCCTTGTTTAAAGGATTGAATTTTTGGCCCCATCCGCTCAATATAACCGGCAGTAAATAAAATAAACCATGGCTTGATCATCTCACTGGGCTGAAATCGAAAACCGCCTAAGCTCAGCCAGCGCGTGGCATGTTTTGCTTCCACCCCCAGAGACGTCACCAGTACGGTCAGTAGCAACAAAATACATAAACCAAATAGTGGTAAGCTGATTTTTTTAAGCACGTGCATGGGAATAAGCAGTGCCACAAACATGGCAATAAAACCAACGCCCAACATCACCAAGTGCCTCTTGAGATAGTGCGCATGATTAGAAAAATGCTCTGCAGCCATCAGGCTACTCGAGCTATACACCATCACCGTACCAATACATATGAGCAGAAGAATGGATCCGAGCAAAATAGGATCTACATATCGAAGTCTAGGCGATTTCATACGGGAACATCTGCAATACGTTTTTTAAAATGCCGGCCGCGTTCTTCGATATTTTGATATTGATCAAAACTCGTAAAGCCAGGTGAGAACAGTACCACATCACCACTTTTAAGCACAGTAAGAACTTGTGCAAAGGCCTGATCAAGGTTTTTGACCTGTACTAAATTAGGATGGGAAAGCACTTTACCTAAGGTCGGTGCCATCTCGCCAAAAACAGTGATGCTGACAATATTCTCATATTGCTGTAGTCTTTGCGCAAAATCTTGTAAATCAAGACCTTTACCTTTGCCACCCATCATCAAATGCACAGGCGCTTGAAATTGAGTAAGTGCAAACAGCGTAGCATCCGGTGTTGTACTTTTGGAATCGTTGACAAAAACATTATCACCTTTAACAATTTTTTCTTGGCGATGTTCCAGTTGGACAAAATGTGCCAACACTTCTTTCACCTTCTGGATATCGATTTTATAAATACATGCCAACAGAAACAAAGCCAAAACCTGCTGCTTTGGATGACCATGAAAATCTAATGTGATTTCTCGCCCGAACAGATAAATGCTCTCATCTTTGACATAAGCGTCAGCGCGCTGATCTGCCTGTGTGGAAAATGTTAAAATTTTGGCCTCACACCCTAATGGAATAAGCTCAGGCTGGTCTGCCGACACAATGGCGTAATCGTCTTTGCTCTGGTTTTGAAAGATGCGCTGTTTCGCATAAAGATAATGATCCATACTGCCATGTCGATCGAGATGATTTGCATACAGATTTAAAAACACTGCCACCTTCGGGTGAAAACTTGTACTTTGTTGCAATTGGAAACTAGAAACCTCTACTACAGCATGATCACAGCCCTTGCCGAGCGCTTGGACCAATGCTGTTCCGTAATTACCACCTAGAAAAACATTTTTGTAGCGCATACAAAGCAAGTCGAAACTCATTTTCGCCATCGTAGATTTTCCAAGTGAACCAGTAATCGCGAGCACAGGGCATTGCAATCGATCAAAAGAAAAATCAATTTCTGTTTGAACAGTGATCCCCCATGCGTGGGCTTGCGCAATGATTGGATGCTCTGCTGGCACACCAGGGCTGATCAGCAACGTCCCAATATTTTTCTTCAAACAAGCGACATCATCAGCAAACACCTGCACATGTTGCCCCGGTTTTTTATAGGTTGTAACCAAAGTTTGAATCGCTTGCAGGTCACCACCATCAAAAATATCGATATCAGCATCTTGCAGGTATTGTAAAAGACCAAGGCCTGTGCGCAGGCCAAAGCCAAGAATACCGTATTTTTTTGACATGCTAGCGCAATTTTAATGTTGCCAAGGACAAAATGGCAAGGATTATCGAAATAATCCAAAAACGCACGATAACTTTCGGCTCAGCCCAGCCTTTAAGCTCGAAATGATGGTGAATCGGTGCCATACGGAAAACGCGTTTGCCCGTCAAACGAAAGGATAACACTTGAATGATAACACTGCTGGCCTCAAGGACAAAAACCCCTCCGACCAAGATCAAAAGCAACTCCTGTTTGACCATGATAGCTATGACCCCCAATGTACCGCCTAGCGACAAAGACCCAATATCGCCCATAAATACCTGCGCTGGGTAAGTGTTGTACCAAAGAAAACTTAAGGCGCTGCCAAAAAGTGCGCCGCACAATATACAAAGCTCACTGGCACCTTGAATATAGGGAATTTGCAAATATTCAGAAAAATTCACATTCCCTGCCAGATACGCAAAAAGCAAATAGGTTATTGACGAAACAATAATGGGTCCGATCGCCAAACCATCCAAGCCATCGGTCAAATTCACCGCATTAGAACTGGCGACCAAGACCAAGGCAACAAAAGGTACAAACAACAAACCCAACGGGATCACCAGATTCTTGAAAAAGGGTACTACCAGTGAGGTATCAAAACCAAGATACATAAATAAAAATCCAATCAGAAAAGAAAACCCAACTTGTAAGCTGAGTTTACCCAAAGCCGAAAGTCCGCCTTTCTTTCGTATTTTTGATAGATCATCAATCAAACCAATCAAAGCAAAACCAACGGCTGTTAACAAAGCAATCCAAGTGATATAAAGATCCAAACGAGCCCAAAGCAAAAAGGATACCGTCATCGTAATCAAAATCAAAATTCCACCCATCGTTGGCGTGCCTGATTTGGCCAAATGTGAATCTGGCACGTCTTCTCGCACATTGTTGGCCTGGCCTTGTTTTTTCTTTAAAAACCGAATGATCGGACGACCAAATACCAACCCAATAAACAGCGCCGTCAATATCGCCATAAATACCCGAAAACTGGTGTACTTAAAAACCCGAAAATAACTAAGATCTACATGTAACGGATATAATAAATGGTATAACAATGTGTGCTCCTATAAAATAATGCCTTATATCCATGGTGCTATGATTTCTTCCAATCGCATTCCTCTGGATCCTTTTACATAGAGTATATCGCCTGATTGCAATTGTGTATGTATCTTTTCATACGCACTTTTTCGATCATCCAAAAGATGAATTTGCGATTCTTGCAGTCCACCAAGCAGAGCTCCCTGATAATAATCTTTGGCAAATTGACCGAGCAAAAATACCTGGTCAATGCCTAAATCAAATAATTTTCTGGCAAGGTCCATATGCATTTTCGAACTTTGCTCGCCAAGTTCAAGCATATCACCTAACAGCACAACTTTTCGGCCTGGCAAGGTCGAAACCATGGTAAGACCTGCCATGGTTGAGGTAGGGTTGGCATTATAACAATCGACAATGATGCGAATATCCTCATCTGTTTTATATTCCTGCATCCGCATATCCAATGGTTTAATCATGGCAATACGATCTTGGATCTCATTGATCGTTTTACCACAAGCCATCGCCACACCGAGCGCGCAGGCTAAATTATTTCGATTATGTTGCCCTCCCAGATGAAAAGCTGTTTCTATCTGCTGCTGCCCATACTGCACTTTGATCGTTTGATCGGACACAAGCTCAACAAAAACATCGGCCTGCGTTTGAGCAGATACCGTCACGATATCAACAGTTAATTTTTCTTGTAGGGTCGATAAATACGGATCATCGATATTGATCACAGCAATGCCATCTTGGGGAAGACATGCAAATAATTCAGACTTGGCCTTGAGCACACCTTCTCGATTTTTCAGATGCATCAAATGTGAATCCCCGATCACCGTAAGCACACCAATATCAGGCATCGCGTATTGGCAATAACTTTCTAAATCACCGAATTGATTGATACCCATTTCAATCACCGCAATATGATGGGCTGGACGTAACATCAATAGCGACAGGGGTATACCCAAATGATTGTTCCATGTCCCAGGCGTCGAAAATGCTTCTTCTCCTAATAGTGTATGGAGCATTTCTTTGGTTGTCGTTTTACCATTAGACCCGCTGACCCCGACCACAATGCCCGACCAAGCTTGGCGGTATTGTTTGGCCAGCTCATGTAAACTTTGTAATGTGTGGGCTACGATGATTTGCCGAGGCAAATGCATATCATGATCTACAACCACTGCAGCTGCCCCTTTATCTAACGCCCCTTGCACAAAGTCATGTCCATCTCTGGCAGCCTTGATCGCAAAGAAAAGATCGCCTGGTTGTAGCACCCTGGAATCCAAACAAACACCTGTAATGGCACCTATCTGACTATCCAATACAGCTTCTGGAAGCCACTGCTGTAGCAACGCACTTTCGATACGGCAGTTCACCCTTAAATCATCTTTGTGCATATTGCTCCCAATACGTTTGGACAACTTCTTGATCATTGAATGGATACCGCACTCCATGAATCTCTTGATAAGTTTCGTGTCCCTTACCTGCAATCAAAACAATATCACCGGGCTGCGCCATTTGCAGAGATTTTTCAATCGCTGCTCTGCGATCGACAATGATTTCGACCTTCGTGGCATACTCTTTTTCAGTACGAATCCCTTGCGCCATTTCATCAATAATACTGGCCGGATCTTCCGTACGTGGATTGTCCGTGGTCATAATCAATCGATCGGCATATTCATAGACGGCTTTTGCCATTTTTGGACGACGAGTTGCGTCTCGGTCACCCCCACAACCAAACACAGTAACAATACGGTTTTGACGAAATGGTGTCAGCGTCTGCAAAACATTACGAAGCGCATCTTCGGTATAGGCAAAATCAACAATAACCGTAAAAGGCGCATCAATATCAACTTTCTGCAAGCGTCCTGGCACGGCAATACCTTTTTCAATACAGGCTTTCATGGTCGCAACATCAACCCCTTGTACTTTACAGGCAAGCATTGCCGCCATTGTGTTCATGACATTGTATTGTCCAAATGTTGGCATGAATATTTCAACCTTTTCGCCCATCATCGACAGTGTCATCTGCATACCGTTATCTGTGGTTACAAGCGAAGTTGGGTAGATATCAGCTCCGGGGTGCATGCTATACGTGCAGGTATTTTCGGCAATACCTTGAGAAACCCAATTTTTACCAACTTCATCATCGACATTGATCACAGCTATTTTATTTTTTTTAGGCGAAGTCGCCAAATGTTTGGTAAAAAGTTTGGCCTTGGCCTGCGCGTACTCCTGCATGGTTTTATGAAAGTCTAAATGCTCGTGGGATAGATTTGTATAAACACAGACATCAAAAGCAATATCATCGATACGACCAAGCTCTATACCATGTGAAGAACATTCCATGACGACCGTTTCGACTTGATCTAGCTGCATCTGATAAAAATACTTTTGCAACATTTCATACATTGGGGTGGTAAGCTTGGCATCCATGGTTGTGCCCGGCCAACGGTACTGCGTCGTTCCCACGTAGCCAACCTTGCAAGAAGCATATTGTAAGATCGCTTCAATAAAATAACTGGTACTGGTCTTGCCATTGGTACCCGTTACCCCAATCATATTCATCTTTGAAGTTGGATGATCATACAAAGCCTGGCATATTTTTTTTAGAACCTCTTGGCTACGTGGGGCAAGCAGTTGAGGGATGGGCTTGTCGATTTTTTCGGGTACGACAATTGCACTCACACCGCGCCCAATGACTTCATCAATGAAATGCAGGCCATCAAAATGCTCCCCTTGTTTTGGGAAAAAAAGTGCCCCAGCTGCCACCTGTCGAGAATCTGACTCTACCCAAGATATATCAACATCAGATTTGTCCACAGAAGGAAAATCAAGAATTTGTGCTAGTTTTGACAGCAGCATCCCTTGTTTTTATCTTAAGTTGCAAAATAGAGCCACTGCTTCTTTATGACTTCGTTGATATTTTCATTATTCAACGCGTTAGAAATCAAGCAACCTTACTTTCGTATTCAGCAAATGATATTCATACCTTAACCAAATCTACAGAAGAATTGCCTGATGGTTCATTGAGAAAATATTTTTTATTCATGTATTAAATCTATCACTCAATCATTTGTAAGTATTGATTGGCTATAGAATATCTAACTTTATTTTACTGATGATACGGAATGTAATCTTATTGTTATACAATCTACCTGATACAGTGATGCTCATTGTACTAAACCTATATAGCTCTCATAAAATAAAGGTAACTTCCCGCTGTTACACATGCCTTTAGCCTACGAGCTTTTGAGTGCGTAATATTATTAACTTACTGTTGTTCAATGTCCATATAAGGCAGTGCATTTTGCATCACATTTTGAAAGACAGGCGCAGCAATTGTGCCACCATGCTCACCTTCTTTAGGTTGATACAATACAATATAGGCAACCATGGCTGGATTTTCAGCCGGGACAAAACCTAAAAATGAACTTACGACATGATCATGCGAGTAGCTTTGTGTCTTCGGATCATAAATTTGCGCTGTACCAGTTTTACCTGCAACTTCATAACCATCGATTCTTGCTCTTTTACCGGTTCCATCTGGCTGCGTGACTGCTGTAAGATATTTGATCATTTCAGCAATTGTTTTTTCAGAATACATTTTTTGTTTTCTTCCTTGCGGCGCCACATCCAGCACTTTACCTGTTCCGGTAATCATTTTTTCGACGACATAGGGCTGTACAAGCCATCCACCATTGGCAATCACAGACATCGCTTGGACCATTTGAATAGATGTGACACTGATTCCCTGTCCAAAGGCTAAATTGGCCAATCGCATATCACGCCATTTACGATTTGGATCAAATAAACCAGGAGATTCGGCAGGAAAATCAATACCCGTTTTTTGCCCAAAGCCAAAATTGTGAATGACTTTTTGCATGAGATCTTTTCCACCCTGCATGCCGATCTTCGCCATACAAACATTATTTGAATATTTAATAACGCCTTCTGGAGTAAGCCAGGTTTTTTGTACTGGATTATGGATTTTCTTTTTACCAATCCAGAGCGTCCCCTCTTCACAATTCATTTGCTCGCCAGGTTTAACAATGCCATCTTCGAGAGCTTGCGTCATGACAAAGGCTTTGAACGTCGATCCAGGTTCAAAAACTTCTAAAACATTTCTATTTTTACGAGAGCTGGCACTGCTTTGATCAATGCGATTGGGGTTCATTTGCGGATAAGATGCCATGGCTAACACTTTACCCGTATATGGATCCATAATCGTACCAAAGCCAGCTTCAACATGATATGTTCGGGCAGCTTCTGCGATTTCTTTTTCTAAGAAATATTGCAAACCACTATCAATCGTCAATACAATATCAAATCCTTTTTTTCTTTCTAAATCTAGACTTTTGCTAACAAGTGTCGAGCGGCCTTTACCATCTGGTTGTGTAATAAGTTTTACCCCATCGGAGTAGAGTGACTCGTCATATCTTCGCTCAATACCTTCTACTCCCTTTCCATCAAGATTGACAAAGCCTAATACTTGCGAAGCAAACTCACGATCAGGATAGAGACGATCCCATTCGTAGGTAATACCCAATCCATATATTTTTAAATCTCGAATCGATTTTTCAACATTCGGATTAATTTTTCTTTGCAGCCAGACAAATCTTCGATCTTTGTTTTTAATTTTTTTTTGCCATATAGATTTTGGCATTTTAAGTATGCTAAGAAGTTTGCGTATTTTATCATCTTCAATTTCTAAAATCTTAGGATCAATATAGACAGATGGAACTTTAATGCTTACTGCCAATGCGCGCATCGTACGATCAAAGATCGTACCTCTGGGAGAAGTCAATGTAATCGTTTTAGTTTCTTGTTTACGTGTAAGTATTTGTAATTTTTCATCTCGTACAACCTGAAATGTGAGCAACTTTAAAAGAAGAAGCACATAACAAAATGCAAAAACAGAAAAGACTGCAATCAATCTTTTACGGCTAGGATTAGAAACGTAGATCGCTCTCTTTTTATTCTGATACATAGACGTTCTTAGCGTTTTTCTTTTGGTACCCTAGATCAAATTTTTCATTGGCAATTTCTTTTACCCGTTTTGGACTTTGTATTGTAGAAAGTTCTAAAAGGTATTTTCGTTTTTCATCTTCTAATTCTAATTTTTTAACACGTAAATCTTGTACTTTATAGCTTAACTCCACAGTTAGAAAACGCGCTCTTACATAGAGCAATGAAAGCACTACCATAACCAAAACCAAAAAAAGTTTATTTTTTATCCATTTTCGCATCAATGACTTCAACTCCCCGCACTTTTGCACTTCTGGCTCTTGGATTTTGTAAATATTCATCACGTGTGGCTTGGATAGCCTTTTTATTTAAACGAATAACTTTTTTTTGCCGATCATAGTCTCGAAAAATATTTTTGACCACTCGATCTTCTAGTGAGTGGAATGTAATGACGACAATTCTTGCCCCTTTATGTAGATGCTTAACCAAATAAGCCAAAGCATTTTCCAGTTCTTGAATTTCTTGATTGAGTTTAATTCGAATGGCCTGAAATGTTTTAGTCGCTGGATGGGTTTTTCCTCTACGCTTACCTACAGCTTGCGTAACGGCATCAACCAAATCAAAAGTCGTATTGAGCTTATTTTGTTTACTTGCATTGACAATGCTTTTGGCAATTCGGCGACTTCGATACTCATCAGCATATTCATACAGGACATTGGCAATTTCTTCTTCCGTTAACTCATGTAAAAGATCTCTAGCCGTTTGTGTCTGAGTTGTATCCATACGCATGTCTAACGGCGCATCAAAACGAAATGAAAATCCCCTATCAGCTTGATCCAACTGCATACTAGACACGCCACAGTCTATAAGAACGCCGTCAATATTCTTGATAAGACCATCCATATCCATTAACGCTTGCGTCCAGCTCCCATGAAAAAACCGACTTTCAGGAAATTTTTTCTTGGCAGCTTCTATACACATTGGATCTCGATCAATGCCTACCATATTTGCTTGGCCTTTTATTTCATCAGCTAGTAAACCAAAATGTCCACCGGCACCAACTGTCATATCTAAAATCGTTTGACCCGGACGTGGTTGCAAAGTTTGCAACACTTCTTCAACCATGACAGGAATATGTTTTTTAGCTTCACTCATAAAAAATGAACCGGGTTGATATCCATTGTTAATTTAATTTTTCTTTTTTCAAAGTGCTCTCGGGCATGTTGATACAACCATTGCACCAAAGCATATAGCTTGTTTTTGTCTGCATGTCGCAACAACAAATGAAACCGATAATCATCACGAAGCTTGGCAATCGGTGCTGGTGCAGGACCTAAAATATTGATTTCAATACCTTGTGAGGATACTTGTGTTGCTAGCCACCCCATCATATCTTCAACATCCTTGATCTTTTGACCAACTGCCTCAAACAAAACCAAATATGAAAAAGGTGGAAACATCATCGCCCTACGATGTTCGATCTCATGAGTATAAAAACCATGATAGTCTTGCTTTGCACCATGAACAATCGCATAATGCTGTGGTTGAAGCGTTTGAATTAACGCCTTGCCTTTATTTTTACCGCGACCAGATCTTCCCACAACTTGCGTAATCAACTGAAATGTAGTCTCAGCTGCCAAGTAGTCTGGAAAGTAAAGTGATTGATCTGCCAGAACAATGCCTACCAGTTCAATATTTGGAAGATCCAATCCTTTTGTGATCATTTGCGTACCAAGTAAAATATCAATCTTTCCTTGCATCATTTGATTCATTGTATCGGAAAAAATATTTTTTTTCTGCGTTTGGTCTCGATCTAAACGCGCAATGCTTGCATCAGGAAATTTGAACTTGAGCTCTTCTTCAATTTTTTCTGTCCCCATCCCAAAATGAACAAGTTTGCCTTCATGACAAGATGGACAGTGGTCATCAAGATCATGTTCATAATAACAATAATGGCACTGCGCTGTATTCTTTGCCTTATGAAATGTTAATGTAACATCACAATGTGGACAATGCACTTCTTTGCCACAGCGATAACAATAAACAACATGTGAATATCCACGACGATTCAAAAAAAGCAGCACTTGCTTTTGGCGACTTAAAGTTTTTTCTATCTCAAGACGCAGTTTTTCACCAATCCAATATTTTTTACCAAAATCTTTTTCATTTTTTAGATCACAGATTTCAACCTCGGGCAAAGCATGTCCGGTTACACGGTGCTTAAGCTCAACTTTATGTTTGACTTGATGATACATATCCACATTTGGCGTCGCAGAACCTAAGACAATTGGGCACTGATGGTATCGACTACGCATCTGTGCAACATCCATCGCATGATAGCGAAATCCGTCGTGCTGTTTGTACGAACCATCATGAAATTCATCTATGATAATCAATCCGATGTTATCCAATGGGGAAAAAATAGCGCTACGTGTTCCTACCACAATTTTAGCTTCTCCTTGCAGCACCCGATACCATTCAGTCA
The DNA here is from genome assembly GCA_020441045.1 of Deltaproteobacteria bacterium. Taxonomy (GTDB): domain Bacteria; phylum Bdellovibrionota_G; class JALEGL01; order JALEGL01; family JAGRMV01; genus JAGRMV01. Next base: position 28,911 of record JAGRMV010000001.1, read on the forward strand.
ATCTTTGTGAATCGGTTCTCTGACTGTGCAATAACGCTACCTGATCTCCAAAACGATCCATAAAGCGCTGCACAAATTGTGGTGTAAGAGAAATTTCGGGCACCAATGCCAACACTTTTTTTCCTCTTTGTAAGCAGGCATGTGTTGCTTGTAAATAAACTTCTGTTTTGCCACTACCGGTCACACCATGAAGCATAATTTCTTCAGCTTTATTTTCTTCGATAAAGGATACAATACGTGCCAATACTTCTTTTTGGTCGGCAGTTGGCTTAATATTTTGCGCTACGCCATGTAAACCCGAAGATGTGGTATTACGAATTTGGGTTTTGCTCGCAATGCATTTTTTTTTCAGCAAAGCCTTTAAAGATGTTGTAGATTTTCCAAACTTAGCTTGTAATGCCACTGCTGGCACCCAGTCGTTGACTTTTTGCAAGTGCTCCAAAATATCTTTTTGCACAGGTCCGACGCGCTTTGATGGCATCAACTGAAAACGATAATAAATATCTTCTTTGACTTTCGCAGTCTGTCCGCCTGGTAAAGCCGTAATATCAATCCAACCCTTTTTTTGTACCGACCGTAGCAAAGCTACATCTGCTTTTCGATGCTTATTAAAATGTTGATAGTCCCAATATTTGCTTTTTTGTAAGTGCTCAAAAAAAGCTTGCTCAAGATCATTCAAGGGTTTGCCCATTTGCCCTGACGGCACAATTTTTTTCTTTGCTGCATAGCTTAAACCTTTTAAAAGCATCGTCTGTAAAATATCACCATGTGGTACAGCGTATAGCGCAGCACATTGCTGTAATAATACAACCAATTCTTTTGTCATCACTGGAGCATCATCGACTACATGTAAAATAGATTTGGTTTCAATATCTACCTGCTTAAGGGATGAAATAACAAATCCGGTCAATGTACGAGAACCAACCGGTGCCAAAACTCTTGAACCAATAGGCAGCTCCTGATCTTCGAATTCATAATGGTACGAAAGTTTGGGTAACCGCGCGTGTGGAAACACCACATCGATCCATTTCCGGCGAGAAATCAGATCATATCTTGCTGTCATCATGTCGTAGAAAAAACATTCGACGCGAAGTTTTGATTGAGACGTAGATTTTGAATCAAAACTTCATATTTCGGCGTTTGACTTTCAAATTGTATGATTTTTATGGGCAGCAACGACTTCGCACCTTGATCAGCTTTGTACATAAACTGATAGATTGCATGACCCTGCTTGGCCATTTTTGGTAGATAGGGTTCTGTCGAGAACAGCAAAAATGCATCTTCTTTTTTGCCTTGCAACCAATGTTTTTCACCATTGAATAAAAACCACTGAAACTGAGAAACCGAAGTATAAAACTGGTTGACTCGAACCATCAACGCATCCGCATTATTGTAGGCCCACAACATTTCCAATGGTCCCATCGCTTGATCTATTGTAATTTTTCTCTTTTGGCCCTGGGTTATAAGAACTGCGCGCTGCGAATCAACTCGCATCTCTATATTGTTTTTTTCATCCAAAATACGCACCAAACCTGGTCGCTTGATCATTATTTTTTCAATTTTTTCTACTGATCCTGTTTGCCCGGTTATATCTATAGCCTGATAGACTTTTTCATACGTAAGCGTAGAGACTTGCTTGCCTTTTTGTATCCAGTTTTCGTAGACAAAATTGGGTGGATATACGTAAGCCCAGGTTTGCATAGGTAATAGTAACGTCAGAAAAATAAAGATTTTATTCATAAGCCTATCTCCTCTATAAATGACTTGATCTCAGCTTGGTCATTGCCTTCTTGCAAAGCCATCATGATATTGGCTTTTGCAAAACCTATGGGCTGCCCTACATCGACACGCTGTCCTTCAAAAACAAAGCCTGAAACACCCGAAGTTGTGATCAACTGGGCAATTGCGTCGGTCAATTGAATTTCTTTATGCAATTTTTCTAATTTTTCTGGGATATGTGAGAAAATATCTTTAGATAGTATGTAACGGCCCGTCACGGCTAGATTAGAAGGCGCATCTTTTTTGGATGGTTTTTCGACCAACTGACTTAGTGCAAATGGTTTGCCCACTTCAACAACTTGCGCCGGTTTAACAACACCATAAGCAGAAATATGTTCATCATTGATTTCCTCTAGAGCTACCATGGTTTGCTGGCATGTTTCAAATGCACGGATCAATTGTTGCATACATGGGGTTTGTGAAAAAATGATATCATCGGGTAACACCACTGCAAAGTGATCTGTACAGATTTCCCTTCTGGATGATAAAACTGCGTGCCCTAGCCCTAAAGGGTTATGTTGATAGACTCTTCTAAAAGTTACTTGTTTCAGTAATCTACGTAATTCAAGAAGCTTATCTTCATGTCCACGCTGATCGAGCAATTGATCAATAAAACTTCCTTCAGAAAAATACTGAAAAATCGACTCTTTCTCCGGGCTTAAAACCAAGATAATCTCTTCAATCCCAGACTGCACCAATTCTTCTACGATATATTGCAGAACAGGCTTGGCCATGATCGGCAATAACTCTTTCGGTACAATTTTGGTTACAGGCAAAAACCGCGTTCCAAGGCCAGCCGCAGGTATAACAGCTTGTTTAATCATAACGCCTGGACTATAACACATTCAAAACCTTTCCCCGAATTGTTTTGGAGCTCGTAAATATAGTGTTGGTAAAGGGCATCGTTTTTATAGACACCTAAAAATATGTACCAAGAATACTATTTATATTTCCTCAATACACGTTCTGCTTGGTTTCAAAATTTTTTCATTTCTATTGATACGATTCATTTTTGATCAGCCATTTTTTAAAAAAAATTACTGCGATCATGAAGAAATGATGAAAATTGCTGGTTTATTATAGAATTGAAAATATCTGCGTATAGGCTTTGTCACCTCATTTCCTGATGCTACCAAGCCATTATATTCCTTTTATATTTTAATTTAAACTTATCTTATTGTAAATAAATAACAATTTTGTGATAAAAAGTTACCTTTTTACATTTATATTGACATGACCAGCTGGTGTTGCTGTATACTAAAAACCGCATTGATCAAAAATTGTCACTGAAAGGCACACCAAACTTATGCCCAAAAAAAATTTATATTTGTTTTCTTTTCTGATTTTGGTCATTGGGATCACCTCTCTGAACACGCAAGTTATTGAACAAACCAGCCAAGAAGATCTGGGATTACTGAAAAGCAATATCTGGGGAGACATCGAAACAATATCTACAGACTCAACGATAAAAAACCGTGAGACCTTAACCGACATTCCAGGTGTATCGGCAGATCAAATCCGTATGCCTGGTGTGCATGCCGATGCTGATGCCTACGTTGATCTTTATAACAAACTCGAGCGCTATATTTTGGTGCATGAAATTGATGCCCGCGCCCCTTCGTTGGTTCAAAAGTATTTTGAACTCAAACATCACTATATCACTGATGAAGGTCCAGAAGTAAGTGCCGAAGGCTTTGCGCTCAAAGAAAAAATCCAACCCGAGATGACCGAAGTCATGCAAGGATACAAAGACACTTTTCGCGATGAAGTACAGCGCTTTGTCGATAACAATCTTAAGGTCATGTTACCCCAGCGCGAAGTCATTGTAGAAGAAATCCATCACCGCAATCAAGACCCTAGATCACAAACTCGTACCCAGAATAACAGTCCCATTGTCATTCGCTACGCAAATACCTCGATTCCATTTATTGAAATCGAAGGTATCAGCCTACAGGAAGCAACTGCACTAAAAAACGCCAAAAAAACCAAAAACATGGGATGGACCCGTATGGAAAAGGTTCAGCCCGTCAGCATCCACATGAATGATTCGGCTATGATTACCAATACCACACCATTATATGGCAAACCTGGTCCAACCAGTCCCAACGGTAAATCCACCATGCTTGACGGATCAGGCACAACCATTGCCATTATTGATACAGGGATTGATTATACCCACCCAGATTTAGGCGGATGCCTGGGCAATGCATGTAAAGTCATCGGTGGCTACGACTTCTACAACGACGATCCCGACCCTATGGATGAAAGATATCACGGAACGCACGTTGCTGCCATTGCAGCTGGAGTCGGCTCCTATACACAAGGCACCTATACCTATCCGATTCTTGGACAAGCACCTGGGGCAAGACTTTTTGCATTGAAAGTCACCGATCCTGCTGGTTTTTCCACCAGTACACTTATCATCAATGCCATCGAAGCCAGCGCTGACCCCAATGGCGATGGCTTGTTCAATGATCGTGTTGATGTTGTCAACATCAGTATGGGCGGCGGTGGCAATCCGCTTGATTTACAAAGTGCGGCTCTGGATATGATTTCACAAACTGCCGAAATTCTTTTTGTTGTAAGTGCTGGCAACAATGGCCCCTATGGTCCGAGTATCTCAAGTCCAGGTGTTGCCGCTGAGGCCATCACTGTTGCTGCTGCCTGTGATGCCGATCAAATTGGCAATGTCTCTTATACAGATTTACTAAGCGGGGAAGTGATTCAACTTTGCGATCAACCCATCGCACTTTTTTCGTCCCGTGGACCGGTGTTTTATAATGGGGTCAATTACCAGAAACCTAATATTAGCGCACCAGGGGTGCAAATTTGTGCCGCCAGAAAAAGCGGGTATTCTGCCGCGGCCACATGCTTGGACGCAGCACATATAGCCCTTGACGGTACCAGTATGGCGGCTCCACAAGTTGCTGGCATTGCTGCCATTTTACGCCAAATGGACCCAAACTTTACCAACCAACAAATCAAAAATGCATTGTATACCTCGGCCATTGATTTGGGGATGGGAAACAATGCGCAAGGGCATGGCATGGTCGATGCGTTTGGTGCTTATAACGAACTTTTCCCGTCTGCCAATTTAAGCTCGGGACTTGGAAGTTTTCAAATTCAAAACATGCCCCTGGTCTTAAACATCGATCCGATGTTTAAAGTCACCCAGTTTAGTCCTTTGATCGGCATAGAAAACCAAGCCAAATCTTCCGCATCATTTCAGTGGACAAGTCTAAACAACCTGCCACAAGGCATAACTTCGACGGCAGGCCCCTTATGGAACATTGCATCTGGTCAGATCGATGGCGTCCCGACCAATATTTTTGCCGATCATATGCAAATTCACAAAGGCAATTACTCCACCGACTTTTCTTTGGCACAAACCTTAAACAACAACACACTCAATTTCGATATTCCAGGTTATCTTCAAGTCCAACCCAAGCTCAAAGCCGACATTCAGAGTATTGATTTTGGTGTACACTCACCCAAAGACCCCAGTGGAAACTTCCTGCCATCACCGACCATTCTTTCGCAAAAGATTAAATTCGTAAACAAACTTTCAGATCATGGTCTGACCTATACCGTCAATGTATCCTCACTGCCCGCTGGTTTGGATGTCAGTCTACGTAGCTCGTTAAGTGGATCGGCCAGCTCATCTATTTATTTTGGCCCTGGCGTCGGCAAGTCTCGGATTTTACGAATCGACGTCGACAATACGATTGTCAAACCAGGCCGCTACGATGGCAAGTTAGAGTTAATTTCACCAAGCAATGCCAATGGCGTCAGTGAAGTACTCAGCATTCCATTTACGGTATTTATTGGGTATCAAATCGAGTTCCATTTTCTCGGCACAGAAATTCCGTTTGAAGTACAGCTCTTCCAGCCATATCAAAACGGCATGACCGAAACCGAATACAAACAGAAAAAAATCCATATTCCTTTTATCTTTGCGCCCAAAAGTGCGATCACAACTTTTAATGTATTGGAACAAGGTACGCACTGGGCTTTGGCACAATACGCAAGTCAAGGCAACGAAAAATATCGATGGGTGATCAAGGAACAAATTCCTGTTTTCCAAAATGTGACCACTGTCAATATCGATATCAACCAATCTAATCACGTTCTGAATTTACAAGCCCTTGACCCAACAGGCAGCGATTTCAATCGATATTGGACCCGACAAATCCGCTTGCTTAAAAAACAGCCCGGGCATGGCACTGTGTTTGTTGAAAACAATATCGTTTTGGGTGGTACCTCTTGGCCCAGCACAGATGGGTTCATACGGATCAATGATCTATCAAGCGACTTTACCATAGCCATCAACTTCGGCGCCAGTCACCAAGGTGGATTAGGCGCTCCGGATTCTTATCTTTATCAAGGGTATCTCGCCAACGGAATTTTTACGGATAAAGCGTTGTTTGATTATACACAGCTCACGCAAAGAAAAATTCATACCCAAGTATTTGACCCAGCCATTCGCAGCGCAAGCTATCTAAACTATATTCGCGCTTTTCAACATCAACCGTCATATTCACCATATGGCGAAGCGTGGGATCCTCGCGGATATGGCAACAGACTTGCGACCAATACAAATTTTGCCACGGTTTATGCACATGCCTTGATCGAAGCCGATCAGCCCCTGGCCAACAAAACATATCGTGACTGGCCGCTGCTGCATTTTTTCGCAGAAGACCTTTGGAACAATGCCAGCGGGAAAAAATATGATATTAAAAATAACTACGGCGGGATCGGGGTACTATTTGATCCTTTGCAAATGCGCATGATGAAGTTGTTAGATAGAGGAACGTTTTTCAAAGACATTCAAGTTCCACTGACAGAGTCCTATCTTTGGTCCCATGAGCTCCCCTTTCATGACAACACCTTGATTCCTTTAGGCATTGGATTGGCAACCATCAAACCCGAGGCCAATTACTCGCCGGGTCTCATTCAAGGTTCCGGCATGGGGGCAGTATCTCCCTTAATGATTCGTGTCGCCGGTGAAATGGCCGCAGGACCCTTTTCAAAATGTGGTGATTTTACAAACTGGGCAGGCAACGGCACAATGCCTGTCAACGATCCTTCCATTGCCAGCTGGGTCAACAGTCAGTCTTTTCCAGCTGTTAATTTCGGCAGCGTATGGGGATACTGGTACGCTGATCCTTTTGCAGGCGGCAGTGGCTCCGGAGAACTCAAAGTGCAATTTCAAGCCGATGTATGCGCTGAAGGGCAAAATCGTCTAGCACGGACTGTCTTGGTCAATCAGGTCGACTCTAGCACCTATACCGACACCCCTCCGTACCTGCAATCAGTTGTGTTGATGTCGCAAGGTTTGGACCCATATGTTCAAAACGGCATCACCACGACAGACAAGATTGATTTGTATTTCCGAGCGTTATCGTCTCATCCTGAACATCTAGGACAAGGCGCGTATTTGGCATCGACCCACGAACTTCTCAATCAACCCGGCAATGTTCAAGTTCACATCAAAAAAGGATCGCAACAGTTTGCGCTGCCCTTTACGGTTGACGTTGATCCCAATGGCATCGACTTTCACGTCGAAATCGATCCAACCTTATTGTTCGATCCATCTTATCCCGTCCCCAATGACGTGACCATGTCGATTTTATTGACCGATATACATGGCAATATCGCGCAACATGGGATTACCATCCCAGTCGTAAGCAGCTTACTTGAGGCGCCATAAAAACAGCAATGACTCTATAAATTTGTTCATATCGACACTTTTTACTGACCCGCTTGCTATATAGAACGGACAATATAGACATAAACACATTCAATGCTATATCGTATTATTCGATCAGTCCTGATGCTTTACTAACAAGCTAAGCTATACTACTCATCATTGTCTTCGCGGATACGCTTAAGATGCAAAATTTTCGAAAAAAGCGGGATCACATTTTATAAAGTCCATCTAGATTGATGGCGGTTTTTTTATTTTGCGTGGTAGAAGCATTGAGATATTTTTCTACCGATGCTTGTAGTTGTTTTGGGCTCCACTGTTTTTTTAAACCATATAGAGTCTCATTGAGCATGTGGACTTCTTCTTCGATATGCATTTTTTCTGCAATCATTTGCAAGGTCAGCATATTTTGCTCAGGCCAAAGCTGCTTTCCAAGAGAAATCAAGCTATCACGAACTTGTTTGGGTTGCCCCAACTTACAGGCTTGATTGAAATTTTTTATAGCTGCTTTATGATCATGCCATCCCCATTGTTTTCTTTCTGAAACTTGCGATACATGATCCGAAGCCGAAGTCTTTTTTTTGTGGATTTTCCATAAATATATCCATGCGGCACCAAAAATAAGTCCCAAAAGACTCCAAAGATAGATCAAACCATATGTCGATACATGTTGTTTGATCACATTGTCATACAAAGTATCTTCATTATTGATTATTTTTGGATGACTTGGCTGTGAGGAATCAGGGGTCTTTTGTACATCGATATTCGAGGCATTTCCCTCTACATGTATACGCTGCAAAGAAAGTTTGGCATATTCTGTCTGTTTACTCTGTATATTGTACCAAGGAATGATGATTTCCGGCAATACGACTTCACCAGGAGTTTCAGGTATCATGGTTACTTCAACAACGACATTACTCACAAGTACATCATCAATAAGCGTTTGGTCTTGTTTTGAAATATTTTTGTACTGTTTTACGCCATCGATCTCTGGCATTGGCAGGTCAGGGATTTGACTACTGGCCAGACCCCTGGCTTGCACATTGATGATTCTGGTTACAGGTTCTCCTATTTTAAACGCTTGTGAACTCCACGCTTGCGACAAATCTAGTGATTGCGCTGGTAGCCAATGCTTACCTTTAAAATCAGATGGAATTGCCGCAACATCAATAGTTACTGGCTCAGAGCTCACTTGGACCCGTTGTAAATTATTTGAGAAAAAAGGGTGCGAAAAAAAAGCATCGTCAAAAAGGCTATTGTTGCCAAAAGGTGCATCAAAAATCCCATTTTGACGCTGTTTTCCTGGAACATGCACTTTTGCGGTCAGTACAGCAGGAGATATTTTGATTTTCCCACTTTTTTGGGGAATCACAATATATTGTATTTCGTAAACCAATACTTTTTCACCATCCACCATTTTTTCATATTCGCGAGGCTTACCGATAGACTCAAAAAGTGCTTCACCTTGTTCAACCGTTGGCTCGGCCAGTTGAGGATTGATAACATTGATATCTCTTATAAGTTGTACAGTATATACAAGTTGCTGCTGAACCAAACTTTTCGTATCGGAGAGAAAAGCTCTTAATTCAATTTTGCCATGATCGCCGGAAAAACTTCCCTTTGAGTTCTGTTTTGTGGAATGGCTCGACTGCGTATTGGCAATGATATCGATATCAAACGGATCGGTTTTTTCCGTGCCATCACCAATTGAAGGAATTTGTATTTTTCCATTTTTACTCGGTAAAAGACTAACTATCAGTTCTTTTTTGCTTGAAATGTTTCCATTGACGATGGTTGTACTATGTTTTTGACTTGTGCCTAAGATTTGAAAGTCTGTTTCTAGTGGGCGCAGATCCATATCGTTTACGTTTACATCCGAAATATCAACGGTAAACTCGATAATTTCACCCTCAACATATTGTGTTTTATCTATGAAAGCGTTAATTTTTGCCTGCGCTTGCGATCCGTAGCATAGCAAGAATAGAGAAAATGCACATATGATGTATTTTTTTACCATTGCTTTTCTCCTTGATCTTGATTGGTTTTTTTATTTCTTTTTTGGTACTGATATAAAAATTTTCTTTTCCATAAAAGGGATGGATCATCAGGTACTCTTCGCAGCCATTGCTTTTTGGCTTCTTCTTTTTCATTAGGAGATAAACGAGCTGTAGATAAATTTCCTTCTTGATCATTCAAATCATGATCGGGGTGATCTTGATTCATAGCATCTTGCCTTTGATTTTCGGCATATTGTTCATCCTGTTGTTTTAGTTCATCTTCTTTTTGATCTTGCTCGTCTGAGGTAGTTTGTTTTAGTTCATTTTCGCTTACTTGTTTATCATCATCTTGATTTTTTTCATGCGCATCAGATTGTTTTTGCTCAGAATCATTATTTTGTGGTTTGTTATCATGATCACCTTGTTCTTCTGAGCGTTGATCACTTTCTGCACTGTCTTTTTGACCATCTTGTTTGTTCTGATTTTGTTCCTTTCCATCACCAGATTTTTGATTGTCTTTTTGCTTTTTTTTCCAATCTTCTAAAATTTTTTTGTTATATGCAGCATCACTATTGTGAGGTTCCAACTGCAAAGACTGTTCATAGGCTTGAATGGCCGGATCAATCTGGCCCATTTTTGCAAGAATATTGCCACGATTATACCAATCATCACTTGAGGTTGGTACATCCATACTATCTATTGCTTCCTGATATTTTTTCGCCTTATAATGGGCAGCTTGTTTCCATCGCTTATCTTGAAATGCTTTAGCAGCTTGCTCAAATTGATTGTTTTGCATCATTTGACTGGCCTGCTGGTCCTTGGTTTTCCATAAATCATCCCATGTCAAGGCGTATGATGCATCAACATGAAAAAAAGTTGCCATCAAAAATACCGCTAGAACAGAAAAGATATTTTTTCGAAACAAAAAAAGTAGTCCGGGGAGCGCTAATAAAACAAACCATGCACCTTCTTGCTGCCTGTTTTGAACATGAAAATTGATTTCAGATTTTTTCGAAATATCAGAATGTTCATTAAAATACTGTTGTAAGCGATCGACTGCTTTCATATCTTTACTGATGTCAAAATATAGCCCGTTACCTTTGGCAGAAAAATTTTTCATTTCTTCGACATCAAGTTTTGCAATCACTGGATTTCCAGATGAGTCTTTCAGCATATCTTGACCAACACGAAAGGGAGCGCCTTGCTTTGTGCCAACGGCTAAAACAGAAACCCGATATCCTTGCGAAACAGCTTTTTCTGCAGCACTTATATATTTTTTCTCAATTTCATCTGAGACAAATAAAATGTCTCCTCGCATTTGACCAGCTTGCTGCAATAATTCGATGGATTGATCTATAGCGCGATCGGTTTGACTACCTTGTTCCGGCATGATCAGTGTGTTAAGAACCGGAAGCTGGGCAAGGATGGTTTCTGTATCTGCCGTCAAGGGTGAGACCTCAAATGCATCACCGGCGTATACCACAAGTCCTGTTTGTCCATCTTTTCTTTGCGCAAGAAGATCTTCGATTGCAAATTTTGCCCTTTGCAATCGGGTAGGTTTGATATCTGTTGCATTCATTGAGCTTGAAAGATCAAGCACAATAATCAACGATGAATTATTTTTAAATGAGGGTATTTCTTTGGTCTTCCAGCTCGGACCTGCAAGCGCAATGATCAAAAAAAGTCCACAGACTCCTCCCCAAAAAAGAGGCCATAGCCGTTTTTTTTGATATTGTTGGTCCATAATATGTGGAAGTAAAGCAGGATCACAAAATTTTTCCCATTTTGTTTTCTTTATTTTTTTGGCGTAAAAAACAAAAATTACATAAACCAAGGCAAGCAACGCCAAAAACCAAAGTGGTCTTTCAAAATGGAGGGATAGAAGATTCATAATGCCACCCTTCTGTCGTAAAGAACGAGGATGCATAACAATGTTAAACACATCGTACCCACAAGAAGTGGCCAATAATAGAGTGTTTTTTGTGGCCGAAAATATTGTTGTTCTTGCGTAATAGGTTCAAGTGTATCAATGGTTGCATAGATTTCTTGCAACTGACTCAAATTACTTGCTTTAAAATAACTTCCTCCGGTCACTGCCGAAATCTCTTGTAGGGTTTTTTCATCAAGCCTACTGCCTTGTCCTCGAAGCAATGATGAAAAATTGGATCGGGTTGAACCGATTCCAATGGTATAAATTTTTATATCTTCATCAGCTGCTAGCTCAGCCGCAGTCATCGGCTCGATATTACCAGCTGTATTGGCTCCATCGGTTAATAAAATAAGAACTTTTTGCTCTGCATGGCTCATTTTTTTGATCGCCAGCCCAATTGCATCTCCTATTGCAGTTGACTGACCCGCAAGCCCTAGGACCGACTCGTCTAAGAACTTTTGTACCGTTTTGCGATCATAGGTCAGTGGCGTTTGTACATAGGCCTGATCAGCAAAGAGGATAAGCCCTAAATGGTCTCCCTTTCTTCTTTCAACAAAATCACTTGCGACAATTTTTGTAGCTGTCAATCGATCAACCCATTTTCCCTTATGTTGAAAATCCAGTTCTTGCATGCTCTCAGACAAATCTACAGCCAGCATGAGATTTCTTCCTTTGGTGGGTATTGCGATAGGTTCATCAACCCATTGCGGATTTGCGGAAGATATCACCAAACTGATCCAGCTCAAGGACAATACGGCAAGTAGAAGCGAATTTTTTGTTGCCTTCAAATAAACATGATCAGCAGCGCTGGTAATCTGCTGATAAAAAGGCGCAATCAAAGCGGTAATGTTTTTTCGTTTTACTTCCGGTAAGGCAAAATACACCAACAGCGGCAAGGGCAAAAACAAAAAAGCCCATATGTATTGAAATTCAATCATAATAGGTGCTTTGCCTCTTTTTTATATGTGACTTTCTTGATCCATTTTTCAACCACTTGGATAAGATCATCAACGCGGTCTAGACTTTTATTTTGATATGGCGCTGTGATAATTTGACGACCACAGCCTTTGGTAAAATCTTCGCACTCAGCCATTTTATCTAAAAACTCAAGCCACTGCTGTCCGACAAGAGAAGCTGTATCTTTGCGTGGAAATTTTGAAATGACAATTCTCCGAATAAGGATAGATAATTCCTTTGAAAACTCTGCATCATTTTTATTTTTTTCATATTTTTTGACAATCTCATGGAACGCATTGAGTGACAAAGTACCAATATGGTTTTGTTTATATTTTTTATAACGCCATACTGCAAAAACCAATGCAACAAATAAAACCAGCATCACCCACCAACCTATTGATACTGGCCAATAACCAATCGCATGGGGAAGATGAATATCTCTTAAGGGTATTTGCTCAAAATCCACTTACGCACCTTCTTTAGGAAATATATTTTGTATCTGTTCACTTTTTTGGAATGCTTTTTGTAATGGATGGTCATTGCTGAAAACCATCATAGTATTGATATTAGGATATGTTGCAAGTGATCGGATATCATGAATCCGATTTTTGATAGCACTATAGTAGTTTTCAAGTATTTTTTTTTGCGAAAGATCTAGCAAAGTTTGTTCATGACCATTGCTAAAAGCATATGTTCCATCACTAGGTAAATTCAATTCTATCGGGTCTAAGACAATGGTAAGCGTAATATCCTGATGTTTAGAAAGTCGAATAATATGTTTTTTGCAAGTTTGATCCCATCCTAAAAAATCACCAAACAAGAACATTGCCGTACCTGGCTGCTTGACGCGTTCAAGAACTTTAAGTTTTTCATATAAGGTCTGGCTCGATTGCTTGTCTTGCCCATATTTATCTAAACAAAGGGTATGAAGAAAACGTAGGAAATTTTTTCTATTTTTACCCGCCTTAAAAAAACTGACGCTGTTTGCACTAGCAATCACGCCTCCGACTCGATTATGTCTTTTTAATTCGTACCATCCAACAAGGCTGGCCAAATGACTGGCGACTACTGATTTAAAACTTCCTTGGGTTGCAAATTGCATACTGGGACCGACATCAACCCATAAGTAGACAGGACGCTCTCTTTCTTCTTGATAGACCTTGGTATGCAAACGACCTGTTTTGGCATAGACCTGCCAGTTTAAATCACGTACATCGTCACCATCCTCATACGGTCGGTTTTCAGTTAACTCAACACCTCTTCCTTTAAACTTTGAAAGCAAAGAACCTTTGTGTTGACTTTTGATATGAAAGCTCGGCAAGTCAATTTGCTGCGCCAATTGACTGATCGCCACTAAACTATGTAGCTGATTCTTGACCGGATTGCTAATCGTCTGATGTGGTTTTTTTTCTATTGCTGCATTCATCATCCAACCTTCTATGGCACTGCTATATGTTCAAGAAGCATACTGATGACTTTATCTTTGCTGATGTTTTGTGCTTCGGCTTCATAAGAAAGACCCATCCGATGTCGAAGCACATCATGTGCCAACTCCTGGATATCATCTGGGGTCACAAAATTACGCCCATCTAACCAAGCCCTTGCCCGGGCGCAACGATCGAGGGAAATCGTTGCGCGTGGGCTGGCACCGAACTCAAGGAGATTTTCAAACTCCTTGTTATAGGCGCCAGGGTTTCTGGTGGAGAGAACGACTGCGATTAAATAGTTTTCCAATTCATCTGACATATAAACGTTGAGCACCTCATTGCGTGCCATAAAGATGCTCTTTTGTGAGAGAACATGTTGCGGATTATTTTCTTTCTGACTTGAAAGAACTTTTTCCTCTTGCTGAATACATTTTAGAATCTTTTTTTCTGTCAGTGCATCAGGATAATCAACTTTGATATGCATCAAAAAACGATCTAGCTGCGCTTCCGGCAGACTATACGTACCTTCTTGCTCAATCGGGTTTTGGGTTGCCATCACCAAAAAAAGCTCAGGCAATGTGTAGGTCGTTCCACTAACCGATATTTGCCTTTCTCCCATGGCTTCTAAAAGAGCTGATTGAACTTTGGCTGGCGCGCGATTGATTTCATCTGCGAGAATAAGGCTGTGGAACAAAGGACCTTTCCGAAAAGAGAATTGACCATCTTGGGGGCGAAACACATCGGTGCCGGTCAGATCAGATGGCAACAGATCAGGGGTAAATTGAATTCTTTTAAACTCACCTTCAACGTTTTTTCCCAGTACATTAATCGCTCTGGTTTTGGCAAGTCCCGGCGCACCTTCGACCAACAAATGACCATCTGCCAAAAGTGCAATGAGAATTCTTTCCAACATCTTTTCTTGCCCAATAATGGAGTCTCGCAGGCGATCTCTCAAAATAGAAAATTTTGCTTGCTCGCTTGATTGTATGGTATTTTCGGTCGCTGCTTGTGTCATGGTTACCCTTTCTGATCTACAATATGGTTTCACTTTACCTGATCAACCTTACCCGAGAATGAATCGAACATTACAAATTGTTAACTTTTTGATAGAAATAAATGACATTATGATTGAAATTACACCCAAAGAGCATTGTATTGCGTACATTGAGGTACTGTTAAGTTGACAAAGCCAATTGAGGATAACCCATGAAAATACTTCTGGTTGAGGATGACGTAAAAACGCAAAAATTCATTAGCAAAGGCCTTAAAGAACTAGGGCATCGCGTCGTCACTGCAGACAATGGGCAAGATGGCCTTTTTTTGGCTTTGGAAGAAGAATTTGATGCTATGATTCTTGACCGCATGCTGCCTAAACTCGAAGGTATACACATCCTAAAAACCATCAAAAATAGTAAAAAAGAACTTCCGGTGTTAATGCTCAGCGCACTTGGCGAGGTAGCTCATCGGGTCGAGGGGCTCAATTTGGGTGCTGATGATTATCTGGTCAAACCATTTTCATTTACAGAACTGGTCGCCAGATTGGAAGCTATCGCCCGTAGAGGAGCGATGGCTGCTGACGAAACCATGCTTATACTCGGAGATTTACAGCTCAATTTACTTTCCAGGCAAGTCAAGCGCGCCGGCAAGGATATTGAACTGCAATCAAGAGAATTTCAATTGCTAGAGTATTTGATGCGCCACAAAAACCAGGTGGTAACGCGTACCATGCTACTTGAAAATGTATGGGACTATCATTTTGACCCACAAACCAATGTCATTGATGTGCATATCAGTCGACTTCGCGGTAAAATTGATAAAGGATTCAATTCCGAATTGATTCATACCGTACGTGGAGCAGGCTACATCATGAAATTGGATGGCACATGAAAAAACTTTTTTTGACCCATACCTTTAGACTTTCATTGGTCTATTAGCTTATTTTTTCTTTTTTGGTTGCCCTGCTCTTTGTTCTCATCTATCACAAAACCATTTCGTACTTAGAAAAGGAAACCGATACAATCATAGAAATCGAAATCAATGCATTATCTGATCAATACCAAAAAAATGGGATTTATGACTTGGTTGAGTCACTCAAACTAAAACTAGACAAATCACAAGCAACTTCATCGATTTATTTACTGACCGACAGTCGATTCAACTCGCTTCTAGGTAATATTTCGCAGTGGCCCAAATCCTATGACAAAAACAAGCAATGGGTTGAATTCAATATCATCGGACCAGATAGTGTAAAACAGCGCATCAAGGCAAAGTTATTTTTATTGCAAGGCGGCTATTATCTTTTAGTTGGACGTAATATTGAAACCCTCAAAAGAACCAAACAACTAATTTTAGATGCCATTATATGGGGGCTTTTACTTACTCTCCTCTTAGGACTATTGGGAGGATATTTTGTTTCGCGAGGTATCTTACAAAGGATTACCATTATCACAAATAGTTGCAGAGAAATTATTCAAGGTAATTTAGAAAAGCGCATTCCTCAAAACCACCGACATGATGAGTTTGATGCCCTGGCCGAAACCATGAACACAATGTTAGATCGTATCAATGTCTTGATGACAGGTCTTAAACAAGTGACTGATGACATTGCTCATGATTTAAGAACCCCTTTGAGTCGACTTCGGCAATCTTTAGAAATCGGCGCGAAGGAAGATGACCCTGACAAAGCCCATCAAATCATGCAGTCCTGTGTAGAAGAAGTCGATGGTCTTTTATCCACTTTTAATGCACTCTTAAAAATAGCTTCAATAGAAAGTAGCAAGCAGGCTGAAGGTAAAACGAAAGTTAATCTTCAAAACCTTATCAATGATGTTTATGAATTATATCAACCCATTGCTGAAGAAAAATATCTTCACTTTCATTGTCTGCATATGGATGAACCGATATATATTCAAACCAATCGAAACTTGCTCTTTCAAGCACTTTCGAACGTTATTGATAACGCCATCAAGTACACACCCGAACATGGGGAAGTTAAAATAAAAACCAGCATGTATCAAGATACGATTCAATTGGATATTCTCGATACAGGTGTGGGGATTCCTGCATCAGATCTAGTGCATGTCCACAAAAGATTTTATCGCTCCGATCAAAGCAGAAATAAACCTGGATCAGGGTTAGGCTTAAGCCTTGTGTATGCAATTTGTCGCCATTTAAATATTGAAATCTCGCTTGAAAATAAATCTGTAGGTCTGAAAGTCACATTTTTGATAAAGCGTATAAGTAGCACAAATGATATTCATTCATGATCAGGAACCTGTAAAGGCGCTTTAGCGTATTTTTTTCTCCAGTGATTGATTGTCTTGATCACTGCTTGCCGATGCAAAAAAGCAATAATCAAAAATCTCTTTTTAGAAAAATCCGATATAGCTAGCCCCATTAAAATTGTAAGTAGACCCTGCCCAGGAAGAAACAACAAAGCCACCCCAACAGCAATCACCAAAACTGCAAAAAAATTTCTCAACAAAAATATTATTTTTTCTGTCCATGTAAATTTTGCTAAAGGTATCGAAGGTTGCTGCAACAAAAAATAATCACTGGGAATCAAGACAAAAAAAGCTATGGTTCCAATAAAATAGATGAGGAAAAATAACGCAGAAAAAGTAAACACCTCAGTTCCATGCAAGATCATCCATTGTTTTACGTATAATAAATGCTCCATTTCGTATCTTTATATAATAGAAGCATAAACCAAAAGCGGGTAATGATCAGAAGCCGTGACGGATGTCAAAACTTGTGTTTGGTGAACCAAAATACCCCGTGTAAAAACAAAAGAAAGTTGTCGTTTACTCAAGCGATGAATATTATCAGGGCCAAAAGCAACCTCGGATAGACCCAGGTTATGTGAAAAATCAAGCAGAGCAGACATCTTTCTTTTTGACCAAGTATTAAAGTCACCGGCTAATACAACAGATCCTTGATGTTGGTCAATAATCGCATATAAACTTTCTAATTCATGTAGAAATCTCTGCGTATTGATCATATTTAGCATATGCACGTTGACTGTAAGCAATTCAAATTGTTGATTACCAACAGGATGATAAGATGCAACGGCTGGCTTTGGAATATAAATCAATGGTTCCTTGTTTTTACTATGCCAAACTTGAGATGTGTTGGAGACATATATTGACCCTGTTTTGACGCCACTGAATTTTTTCTTTTGAGGAAGATATAAATTTTTGGCCATGGTCCATTGATAATGATCGAAGTACGAAAAAGGATATTGATCATCCAGCGAAACAGATACTTCTTGCAAAAAAGAAAATGCAGGCACTTGTTTGATACTTCCCATAGTATCTATGACAACTTCTGCATTGATTTTGTTGGTATTCCAAACCAAAAAAGAAAATATTTGCTGTGGCTGCAATACAAGGTGTGCTTTGCCGTATTGATCTTTCAGGGGTTGAACCGGTTGCACAAAAAACTTTCGGACCATTATAGGTATTCCCTAAAAAGATGCATAAAGAGATCACGGTATTGCGTCAGCACAGAGGTTTTGGCATAGGCTTCATCAGAAAACGCCGTCGCTCGTGTAATTTTTTGATCAATTATCTGATGAAGTTTTTTAACCAAATGCATATCATAACACTCAATATTTAATTCAAAATTCAGTGTAAAGCTTCTTTCATCCCAGTTGGATGATCCTAAAAAAGCTACATCATCGTCAATCAAAAACAATTTACTATGATCAAATGGCGCAGGTGTTTCGTAAATCGCACATCCGTTTTTTGCAAGATGACTCAGCGGAATTTTTGAGCTCCACTGCATGATTTTGGCATTATTGGTTTTCGGCACAATGACTTCAACCAAAACTCCTGATGCTGCTGAAATACAAAGCAAATCTAAGATATGGGCATCGGGTAAAAAATAAGGTGTTACAATACGAATACTTTTATTTGCGCTCGATAAAGCTGCAATAAATATAGAACGAAGCGTATCAAAATCCTCATCGGGACCATCACGAATTGCCCGTGCCATAGTATATCCTGAAACTTGGTGAGAAACATGTGTAAAAACATCTTCAAGATTTTCTCCGGTCGTAAAGAGCCAATCTTCATAAAATGTTTGCTGAATCTGATCAACTACAGGCCCTTGAATACAAAAATGAATATCTTGCAAAATAGGTTGCTGCGTTTTTTGACTGATGCCACTACGGATATTCATTCCACCAGTATAAGCTGTTTGCTGATCAATGATCAGTGTTTTACGATGGTTACGCAAATTGAAATATTTTGCACGCCATGGGATCAATGACGGCAAAAACAATGCAACATTGAACTTATGTTTTTTAAGCAATCCAATAATCGGATGACTGGTATGCCTTGCCCCAACTGCATCAATCAAAATATAAATTTTAACGCCTCTTTTTTTGGCCCGTTCAAGGGCTGCAACAATCTCTGTACCCATCGCATCAGCATCAAAAATATAAGTGCACAAGGTAATTACGCTTTGCGCTTGATCAATATTTTTGCACATGGACTGTGTCGCCAGCATAATCGTGTCTAATATTTCAATATGATTGCCTTGGGTTAGACTTTGCTGGGTCGTTTTTTGTGCATATCTCTGCAGCTTATCTGCACCAACATCTTGTATAATATCATTTTGCACAAAACGTCTTTGAATGTTTTGAATTTTGGCTTGACGATAGATTCGATTGATACCGAGCAACCAATACAAAAAACTCCCAAAAAAAGGAGAAAACCAGATCAAAGCAACCCAGGCCAATCCTGTTTCCTTATATCTTTTTTCCCTTAGTATGTGCAATGTTGTCATCAAGCTGATCACAACATGCACCAACAAAAAAAGTATATTTCTAAACCGATATGCCAGTGATAAAAAATCTTTGATTTGTTCTACGTTGATCATCGTTAAGATTATTGCTTTACGTTATTTTATGTTTTTTATGCTACGCCAATCATGACACAAAACGTAGCACATGCGAAATATTTGCCATTGTTATTAAATGATATGGATCATTTTTTGTGCTGGGGTTGTTTTGTACGGTTGCAAGTGTTACAAAAAGTATCATCGTATCTATAAAGAAAGGAGAATCACATGGTAAAACAAGAATGGAAAGAAATCATGAAAAGCGTCAAAGGCCTAAAAGATGACCTGCGCTTACAATCACATTTGCTGACGATGGAAGCCAAAGATGAATGGGTTTCTTTAGAAGAAAAATCTGAGAAACTAAAAAATCGTTTGGGGCATGCATGGGATGCAATTGAAGATGTATCTGAAGATGTGTGGGATGCCAACAAACATGTATTCCATGAGCTACAAGAAGGATTCCAAAAGCTCAAACGCACGCTTAAAGACTGATCTTTGTGACCCCATAACATCCAACCATCGTTGGATGTTATGGGGTTTATTACGCCGATAAGGTTCGCTATGAATCATATCATTTTTTTTGCGTCATATTTTTAGCTAAATCTTAAGCAGCGCATCGACATCGATGCGTTTTGGTAGCCTTCAAAAATAAAGTCAATCATATCTTTTTCATTTGAGGCACCTAAAATATAAAGCAGTGGCAAGTAGTGTTCCCATGTCGGAATGCTTAGCTTTGCTTCTGGCATTGTTTCTACATCTGCGATCAATGGTTGAAAATCGCGGGTAATGATTTTATCCTTGACCCAATGATCAAATGCAACAACCCAATCATAAGGTTTTGCGTCAGTATCCCAATTGATTTTTCGAAGGTTGTGTACAATATTTCCACTGCCCATGAGCATCACTTCTTGCTTTCGAAGAAGAGCCAGCTTTTGGCCAAGTGCATAATGAAACGCCGGAGGCTGATTTTGATCCAAACTCAGTTGCAGAACTGGCACATCGGCATGAGGGTATACATGCCTGAGCACAGCCCATGTACCATGATCTAACCCCCATTTATTTCTGTCGACTGTAATATTCTGATCAACCAGCATCGCAGCAATCTCTTCTGCCAATATTGGCAAACCCTGTGCTGGATATTGAACTGCATAAAGCTCATCCGAAAAACCTGCAAAGTCATGAATCGTCTTTGGATGTTGCATACCCGTAATCCATGTCCCTGTTGTTTCCCAATGCGCAGAAATCATTACAATGGCTTTTGGTTTAGGAAGGTTTTTTCCCAAACTGCGTAATGCTTGCGTATAGTCATTTTCTGCTATGACATTGATCGGTGAACCATGGCCAAAAAAAATCGCTGGCATTTTAGATGATGTATCGACATTCATTTTTAGATATCACCTTGGTTACGGTTTTTGATTTTTTATACAGTCACAATGACCGACAAATAGGCATACCATACTCTGCATGGGACTTAAAAGCTTTTACCTAATAAGCTTGTTTTGGTATGCTCAGAGAGATGATTGTTCACCCCAAAAGGAGAATAAAGACATGGCATTACTCGAAGAAGGCAAAAAAGCCCCTGCATTTACTTTGGCATCTACAAGCGGGAAAAATATATCTTCTAAAGATTTATTAGGTTCGTCCTATATTTTATTTTTCTACCCAAAAGACAATACACCTGGTTGCACCAAAGAGGCCTGCTCTTTTCGAGATCATTTCTCCAAGCTAAAACGCAAAAAAATTGCACTTTTTGGTATCAGTCCCGATTCCATTGCCAGTCATGAAAAATTCATCAGCAAACAAGAACTTCCTTTTGAACTTTTAAGTGATCCTGAGCATAACATTGCCGAAAAATTCGGAGCTTGGGGAGAAAAGAAAATGTATGGCAAGTCATATATGGGTATTTTGCGATCAACTTTTATCGTCAATGATAAAGGTATCATCGTCAAAGTTTATCCCAAAGTCCAAGTGGCAACCCATGCCGAAGACATTTTGGAAGATCTAAAAGATATAAAACTCTAATTGATTTGATCTTTTACGCGCAATTAAAGGGGTTTTTGGATAAGCTGATCCGTAAGATTGTGCCACTGTACAAAAAAGCTTTGTAGTTGTATCTGGGCTTGAATTGCGCTGTATTGATTTTGCGCCATTTGCGTTTGTACATCTAAAAATTGGTCGAGCTCAATTTGCCCACGGTTGTACCGAATCAGTTCCTGATCCATAATACGTACGGCGACATCATATTTGTGCTTGTTGATCTCGACAATTTGTTGTTGTTTTTGAATTTGATGATGCAGGATTTGTATTGCCAAGCTAATATCGCGCTGTGAAACTTTTTTCTCAAGGGCGGCCACACTAGCATCAAAAGCCAATTTTTTTTGCTCGGCTTTATTCACAGAATCACCTAGGGGCACACTGAGCCCAAAACCAACAATTGCTTCATTACGGTCTGCTGAAACATTAAACCGCGTAAATTGATCACGATTTAATCCCAAAATCAAATCCAACTCAGGATAACGCTCTCTTTTTTTGACCAAGGCTTGGGTCGAAAGTGCCTCTTCAGTTAATTGTAATATTTTGATACTTCGTGTTTCTGACACCAGTTTATTCATATCTTGATCACCGATCGATGGTGAAGTCCATAGTACGATTTTAGCTTCTGGACTGATCTGACGACCCGCAACTTGATCAACGGTTAAAAGTTTTTGTTCAAATGTAGCTTGTTTTTGTAACATATCTTCTTGATTATTTAACAATTGGAGGGCAATCCTATCCACGTCTACATTAAGCGCAATTTTGTTTTTTCTTTTTTCCTGAATATATCCGTTGAGCTTTTGTGTCTGCTGATACAAATCTTGACTGGCTTGATAGGTCAGATAGGCCAACTGCAAATCCATATATTCCAGAATTTTAGCCTCAACATAATCTTCATAAGCCTGCACCACCTGTAAATACAAAATTTGATTTTCTATATTCAGGGCCTGGTTTTGTTTTCTATGATTACTACCAAAAGCATTTTTTAAGAGATCTTGCTCAATGCGAATACCTAGGGTTTCTTCATCACGGCCGATCAGTTCATTTTTTTGATAGGACCCTGATATACTCGTTCCAGTTTCAAAAATTTCTTTTCCTGCAGAAACGCCAAAGCTTTTGGTGGTTTGGCCATCACCTAAAACGATGCCATATTCGTTTTGCACTTCAATCAAAAATTGTCGACTTGGCAAAGAAAGATCTTTATGAAAAGAAAGCTGATCCAAATCTTTCAGTATTTTTTCATAGGCAATATCGTTTTGCTTTAATTGCGTAAGATAGTCTTGCAGTGTCACTGTATGATCTGCAAAAGCTCGCGGCATAAGAAAATAAAACCCGAAAAGAATAAAAAAGATTACATGACCCATTTTTTACTCCATTGGCTTGCATGCATATAAATCACATATACACATGGTACTAAAACCAAGGTAATCATGGTTCCAAACAAAAGTCCCCATCCCATTGCCAACATCATTTCTGCAAGCATCGAGTCATACCCAGCAATACCATATGCTGTCGGAAAGATGCCCGCAATCGTTGTTAATGTCGTTAAAATAATTGGGCGTAATCGCGTAGCACAAACTTCTGCCACGTGAGCAAAGTTTTGTAAAATCGGAACCTTTGTATCAATGTCATTTTCAAGTTTATTCAGTAGAACAATTGCATCATTGATGACAACCCCGGTCATGCCTAGCGTTCCAACCACTGCAAAAAAACCATACTGCACAATACCATGTGCCAAAAACGCAACAATGACACCAACCGTGCCAAACGGAATAATCAAGGCAATCAAAAAAGGTACACTTAATGAGTTAAACAAAAAAACCAGCAATATATAAATCAACATCAGTGCAAGCACAATGGACATTGAAAAATCACCCTGGGACTGTCTCGAATCCTCCACTTCACCACGGAATACGAGATTGGTCGAAGGACTTTCTCGGATCAACCCTGGAAATACATTCGTTTCCAACATAGACGCTACTTCAAGCGGTGTATATGGAGGATCTTCTACAAAGTCTGCATACACTTTTGTGGAGCGTTTAAAGTTGACCCTTGAGATGTTAGACGGCTTGATGGTTTCTTCCACATCGACAATACTTGCAATCGGAACCAAATACTGCTGCTCGTTAGAGGTATAAAGATCGAGAATATTTTGAATATCATCAATATTTTTCTTTTGGCTGCTCAATCGGATATCGACCTCTTCATCGCCATCGATCAATGTATATAAAATTCTTCCTTCAACAAAGGATCGAATGGTTGTGGCCAATTCTTGAAAGTTGATTTTTAGCTTAGAAGCCTTTTCTTTGTTGATATGAAGTTTATAGGCCCGTTTGGTCACAGGTTTTTCCACCTCAACATTGGAAACAAAATCCATTTTTTCCATGTGCTGCTCAAGATGATGCACAACCTGGGCCCGTTTGACATCATCGTTTTCTTGGATTTCAATTTCAATGGGGCTTCCACTGCCACTACCCCACCAATGTTTCATGAAACGCACTTCTTTGAGCCCTTGCATTTGATTGCTTTTTTCCTGCCAGGTATCCAACCAATAAGAGAGCGGATGATCTCGCTGAGAAGGGTCAACAAGTTCAACCCGAAGAGATGCCTCATTTTCTTTGACTTCACCGCCACGCCGGCTCTGGCCAATACTTGTACGAACCACCTCTACAATTTCTTCACCGATAAAAATATCTGCCTGCGGCTCAATCAAAGCGCCCATCTCATACCGATTGATGCCCTCAGGTCCATATGCTTTGATAAATATCTCTTTGGGTTCATCACGAGGAAACATGACATATTTCATCTTGGTCGCACCCATATATCCACTGACAATAAGCAAAGCAACGAACAAAACCACAGTCACATATCGAAAAGGCAAAATGGTGGTGAGAAAATATTGATATTTTTTTTCAAAATATACAATCCATTTTCTGCGAGCAATGGCAAATTTGTTTTGTGGTAGGTCGCTTGATTTTTTCCATGGCAATGGATGAATCATATGCGAAGGAAGGACAAAGGCCGATTCAAGAAGAGAAGCAAAAAGCATCAAAAAAACAACTGTTGGAATATATTTCACAAACAGTCCAAACCGACCGGAAAAAAAATACAACGGCAAAAATGCCGCGCAGGTAGTTAAAATACTGGCTGTTACTGGCATCAGCATGGAAAGCGTGCTTTCGATAGAAGCTTGTAAACGATCTTTTGCCACCCATAAATGTCTATTGATATTCTCTGCAATGATGATGGCATCATCAACAACAATGCCCAAAACTATGATGATCGAAGCTAGTGTCATATTGTTAACGGTAAAACCTAAAAGAATCGCGCCGATCAAGGTAATTGCAAGCGAAAATGGAATGCCCATCGCAACCCAAAACCCTGTTGAAAAATTCAGAAACAAAAACAACACTAAGACAATCAATAAAAACCCAATCACCCCATTTGAGCCAATGATCGAAAGCCGATTGCGCACATCATATGATTCGTCATCCATCAACATAATGCGCAAGCCACTGTCTTGATGGCCTTGTAAAAAAGCATCGGTAAAAGCGACAATGGTCTTTTGTGCGGTAAGAATGTCGGCACTAGAACTTTTTTGAATATTAAAAATAACCGCTTCATGTCCTTGGATTTTTTGTAGCGCATTGACACGCTCAAACCCGAGTTGTGTGGTTGCCAAATCTTTGACTTGGATTCTTTGCCCGCCGAAACCACTTTGCACAATGGTGTTATCAAAATCTCTGACATCTTTGATTTCCCCATATAACCCCACCTCTGACTCTTGCAAGTCAGACATGTTTCCTGCAGGCACCCTGATATGTTGATCGACAATACTTTGACCCACTGTTGCCATCGAAATTTGTGCTTTTTTCATTTTATTGGGATCGACCAATATTTGAATTTCTGGCCGCAAATAACCGGAACTCTCAACGCCACTAATCTCAGGTAATGACAAAAGTTTGTTTTTAAAGGCAAGGGCGTAGGTTTGCAGTTTTTGTCTATTTTCAATGCTAAGGGTTTTTTCTCCTTCTATATATAAACCGATATCGATAATGGCTTTTTCTGCGCTGCTAAATTGTGAATAGATCGGATCTTCGCTTTCTCGCGGAAGCTCTGTCCGTTCAACGGCATCTTTGATGTCTTGCACTTTTTGTCGAAACGCATCATCACGAATATGTGGATCGACATTGATCCGAAATGAAGCCGATCCATACGACGAAGTGGCTTGTACTTCATACAAACCGGAAACGCCTTTGAGGTTTTCTTCAATGGGCTTGGTGATAAACAGTTCTACATCTTGCGCAGATGCGCCTGGGTAAATGATCACGCAGCGCAAAAAATTCATCGAAAATTCGGGCAGTTCTTCTTTGCCAATTTGCTTCCATAATAAGACAGATGCAAACATGGTCGCAAAAAGCACAACGTTGACGACCAATGGTTTTTTACAAAAATATGTAATCAGCCCGCGCACAGTTCAAAGTTATACGCGAAAACAACGATAATGCTAAATGAAAGTAGCGGTTATCGCACCTCGGCCATGAGATAAAAGCGCTCTTTGGCTTATGGATTGCCCCAAAATAAATAACTAATGAAGATAGCAGTAATAATCCCAGCGGCATCGGCAATCAAGCCGCAAGGCGCAGCATGTCGGGTGCGTTTGATCCCAACTGAACCAAAGTACACAGCCAAGACATAAAACGTCGTCTCAGTACTGCCCTGGAAGACACTGGCCAAACGACCGGCAAAAGAATCAACGCCAAATGTTTTCATGGTCTCAAATAGCATACCACGCGCTCCACTCCCGCTGAGTGGTTTCATAAACGCTGTTGGCATCGCATCAACAAAATCGGAATTGATCCCAAAAAGTTCAACCACCCATCGAAACATATCCAGAAAAAAATCAAGCGCGCCACTGGCACGAAATACACCAATGGCAACCAGCATCGCAACCAAATATGGAATGATGGTAATTGCCGTTTGAAAACCATCTTTTGCCCCCTCGATAAACGAATTGTAGACGTTGACTTTTTTGTACACCGACACAGCAATAAAGCTTGTGATCACGCCAAGCAAAATAAAACTACTCAAAAAAGAGGAGTGACTTTGTAGTTGATCTGCCGGCAAATTATAAAAATACAACAACAATCCCAACACAAACAAAGTCAAGCCACCAAAATAGGACAGGATGGTTTTATCCCAAATTTTGATTTTTTGGATCCATGCCACCGACAAAAATCCAAATAACGTTGAGGCAAAGGTTGAAAACATCAGCGGAATAAACACATCGGTCGGATTGGCGGCCCCAAGTTGGGTGCGGTAGGCAAAAATCGTTACCGGGATCAATGAGACCGAAGATGTATTGATCACCAAAAACATAATCTGCGCATTGGTCGCTGTACTTTTATCGGCATTGAGCGTCTGCATTTCTTGCATGGCTTTTAATCCAGACGGGGTCGCTGCATTGTCCATACCTAGCATATTGCAAGCCATGTTCATTGCAATCGAGCCCAAGGCTGGATGACCTTTGGGGATGTCCGGCATGATTTTGGCAAACAGAGGATTCAGACATCGGGTGAGCCACTGAATAAATCCAGCATTCTCACCAATTTTGATGATGCCCATCCATAAACAAAGCACCCCGGTGATACCAATAGAGATTTCAAAACCGACTTTGGCCATCTTGAAAGTCGATTCCAGAATTTTTGAAAAAAGATCCTCCTGCGCCTGGAAGATGCCAGCAAAGGCAAAAACAAAGGACGTCAAAAAGAAAAAAACAAAGATGATATTCAATGGATCGATATGCGATTTTTTGGTCATTTGTTGTCCCTCTTGAAAAAATAGAAGATCTCGGTATACCAAACATCCGCAATAAACCAACCATGATTTTTGACCACATCCATACTTGATATCGCTACAGCAATGATTCTCCTTTGTTTTAAACTACTTAGACAAATGGTGTTGCGCGTTATGAGAAACCATGCTACGAGCCCCCATGCTTAAAAAAACTGTTTACTTGGTAACACTTCTTCTATCCTTTATTGGCAATGCTGCTTACGCCCAGACGCATCAAGCTGATGCCATTGTCGGGCAAAACTTTTTTGAATTTTTTGGGGTTGAACCAGACGCCTTTATTGATAAAAATTTTTATTACGAATATGCACTAACTAGCACTATTCAACTACATTATAGCTTCCCCGATCGTGAAGAGACTCAGATCCGAGGCAGTCTAAGCTATAAAGATTTTGGCTACACCCTTTTTGTTTTCGAGCTGGACCAAAATTTTCGCATCAAAAATGTGGAAGCGATGGAAAGAGCTTCGATCATGAAAGAACAAGCTTTGTTCGAAATCAAGCACCTTCAAGCGGCTCAAGTACTTGCGACAACATTTAACCTCACTGTAAGACAGGTTTCACAACAAGAAATACGAGCATTATATAAAGAGATCCAACAATGGGAATTGATGGTAGGTGGAGAAATCTTTACCACCATGGCCACGCCTGAAGAAACAATCGATACCGAAGCCATCATCCAGAACTTAAGACAATACGTAGCAGCAGCACCTGGTGTGATTGAATCGTTTGTCAACGATCTGCACCGAGCAAGGATCGCATATTTTGGAGAACGACATAAAGATGAAAACACCCAAGCAGAAGATGATACAACGTTATTTTTTGCCGATCGCATTTTGCCTGTCATCGACGCTCTATATTACAACAAGCTCGCCTACGAAGGATTACCGATGCCAAAAGATGCAACATTGTCTTTCCTTTATAAAATTTTATATCAAGACGGCAAGGCAAGGCAATCGATAAAAGGTTTCGTTAATATAGCTACCAGATCCAAAGCGTCTGGAGTACATCTTTTGGATCAAGTCTTTAGTAAAAGTATGCAAATCACTGGATACAGTATTTTGCCATCGGAGGTGCCCGACCTCCAAAAGCTTAAAAACCCCGAATTTGAGAAGGCAAAAAGAATAAATACCAACGCCTTGCTCACCGTACAAGAACATATCCAAACGACACCTTCATCTGAAAAATTGGCCTTGTTTGGTGGCGCCTCGCACAATGATACCAAACCAATCAATGCATATTTCGAAGGCTTGTACGTTGGAAATGAAATTGAAAAGCTGGTTGGCAAAGATAAATATATCGCCGTTGATTTTGTTTCCCTTGCGCATCTATACAGTGATGGTCCAACTTCACCGTTTGATCATGATGGCATGCTAGATCAAGGCGTCAAGTTAGCCTATCTATCAACACATTTTAGTGGCATATCAAAACAAGCTGCGCAGCAAATCGAAAAACCAATTTTGGCAAAAGTACCTGCCGGTCACCCCAATAGACCTATCGCCAAATATATTTTCTTTTTGCCGTTTCCTTAAATTTTGCAACGTGCATCAGTTTTTTGTAAAAATTCCACGAGACTTCACCAGGATCAATTTCCAGTTGGATCTTCCTCAAATCGATTCCTTGGCTTAGTATATAAAGTAAGCTTTAATATTTTAAAAATACGAAATAGTATGCCAACGCTTAAATTGTCTGATTTGCTCGGCCCATAGGCTTGACTTTGTCTCAAATGATGGCTGGTCAAAAGCCTGGTCAACTTTTGGGGTATAAAACAAGCCCTGGATTTCATCGTACCGGGATGTAATAAAATCTAAATAATGCGCCGTTGAACTCCGACCACAACTCCATGCCATTTGACCAAAAGGCGGCATTTTTGAAAAAACATTTGCCTGTTGAACTTGCTTGCCAAGTTGTTGTCTTTGAAATCCTGGCAAAATTTCTATCAGCGCAAATTCCATACGCAATCGTAGAAGCTGTAGCAAATTTTTTATATCCTCGGGTAGGGATGTATAAAAAACTTGGAGCTGATTTACATCTGATGGCTTTTCTATTTCATAAAGCCTTTGCACAGGTGAAAGCATATACAATAAAGGAAAAAAATCGGCATAGATAGCAAAGACCCGCATCGATTCCAGCGCTACACGATGTTGGGTTTCTTCTTGATCTTCGTCTCCGAAAATATACTCAATATTATCTATGGCATAGGCTTTGGGTCTGGTCCAATGCATTTGCAAAACGGTCCACACATATCCAGACAAAATCTCACAATTTGATCGTTGTACTAAAGAGCCGATATGCTCCGCATCGAACAGTCCCTGCAAAGAAAGGGTGATGTTGTCTTGCGTGAAAAAGTACTCCTGATCTAGCATGACCTCCGGGGCAATTTCCTGGTGCATATCCAACCCCCATGCGTTGATCAGATCCCAAACCTGTTTTAAGTACTGCCTTCGTGCAAGAAAATTGTCAACTTGGTGGTCTATATAGCGTTGTGGAATTTCAGTCAGCATACCCACTCCGCTACTGAGTTGTTCGATGATATGGATATGATCAATCATAGCAAGCCACTTTGTTTGACAAGATGCTTTTTGTAAAGAGGTAGTTTTTAAGCGTAACAAGCGTGCCATGTAATCAAAATCGATATCATGATAATCCATCTGCCCTTGCACAGACGACTGCGTAATACCATCTGAAAAGGTATACGTCATAGGGGCAGAAAATTCGCGATCGGCAAACCGGTTTTGCGCAAATACGTGTTGATAGGCACCGACTGCCAAAAATATGTACAAAAACATTCTCATCAGCCATCTCCATACACAAAAACAATGCGACGCACAACTCTGTCTCTTATTAGACTATTTCCTTTCATAGCACATGATCATGATCGTCATGCATTCTGCAATGATTTTAACCATGGCCATCGGTATTATTGGTTCATGTCTTGGTATGGACAGCTTACGCAATTTCCTTTATGACATGAGTAAGACAAAAGGAGTAATAATGACCAAGCATAAAAAAGGCCAAGGTACATGTTTGTGTGGAGCTGTCACTGTGATCGCACCTGAAATGAAAACTACGTTGAGTGCATGTCATTGTGGCACTTGTAGGACATGGTGTGCTGGACCCTTTTTGGCTGTAGGTTGTGGTTCCAATGTTGAGATCATCGGACAAGACCACCTTTCTGTTTATTCATCCTCTGATTGGGCGCAGAGAGGTTTTTGTCAACGCTGTGGTTCAAGTTTGTTTTATCGTTTGAAAGCAACAAATCAGTATTTTGTGTCTTCTGAAATTTTTCATGAGACAGCTTTTGCCTTTGACTTGCAAGTATTCACAGATGAAAAACCAACGTATTACGCGTTTTCCAATCCAACAAAAAATATGACAAGTGATGAGGTATTGGCTGCTTTTTCTTCCAGCACATAAAAAAACATCCAATACTGTATTGATGAGATAAACCTATCTTGCCTCTATGAATCTGTGGTAGGTATGCATAGAAAGAAGCAAAAGGAGATGAACATGAAAGCAAATTCAGTAGGATGGTTTGAAATCTATGTGGAAAATATGCCACGGGCGAAAGCGTTTTATGAAAATGTATTCGGCAAACAATTAGAACCTTTAAAAACACCCGATAGTGCCGATGATCTTGAAATGTACTCCTTTCCTGGAGATATGCAAACCTATGGGGCCAATGGCGCATTGGTGAAAATGCCCGGTTATCCAAGCGGAAAAAATAGCGTTCTGGTCTATTTTTCATGTGAAGACTGCGCTGTCGAAGAGTCCCGCGTTGAATCCAATGGCGGTAAAATCGAAAAGAACAAATTTTCCATCGATCAATATGGTTTTATCTCTCTGGTTTTTGATACAGAAGGCAATAAGTTCGGACTGCATTCCCTCAAATAATAAAACCGGACATAGCTTACAAGCGAGGAATGCCAGGGGGTTGTCAAAGATTAATGACAAATGTAATGGCAAGTTCAGTAGGTTGATTTAAAATTTATGGTATGCAATTATTTGTAGTTATCCAACTTTGCCAACAAATTTTTAAGCATTTGTTTTGCTTCATCATTGAGCATTTTTTGTGAAGCAATGTTTTCACGGTCCAATTTACACTGAGCTCTTACTTCCTCTGCTGAACTTGGTTTTTCGACGCTATAAAACTCACTCTTTTTTTCTCGCATTCGTTTATCATAATGGTTTTTCTGCAAAGTAATTTCCTTACCAAGTGCCGTAGGAATCATGTTTTGCTCTACTAGTCTCTGTAATGCAACAAAACCAACATACGTTGCCAAAAGTTCATTTGAATATTCAGCAATATCTTGAATCATGGAAATGACTTTGGTTTTAGCTTTGATTTTATTCTGTTTTGACCATGAAAAATCCCGAATGGCATATGTCAGTGCGTAAGAAAAACTTGAAAGTTTTCCGATATATTTACATCTTGGATAGCTCAGGCCATCATCTTCGGAGCTACCTTCTAGCAGCTCTTCGTCGCTAACTATCGTGCAAGCTTGTAGATAAATGTCCATGTATTGATCCCAAAACTCACTTGCCAGCAACTTTTTTGTGTCCAGTGCATCGATATAAAACATGGCTTTTTCTTCATTTTTTTCAAATAGATACGGCTGCACATCATCGGGGCTATGCTCAATGGGCTCATCTAAAATTACGAAACCTGGCTCAACAATATTTTTTACATGCTCTTGGCAGGTCTCAACTTTTGGCATGTTTTTATCAAACAACGTCTTGATTTCTGCTTTATATGGTGATGGCTCTGGTTTTTTGCTCATTGCAATGAAAGCAACACCAAACAAGATAATCACCATGACTTTGATTGTACGAATCATTTGCAAAGTCTATCACTTACGCATCAAAAACTCAAAACTCGTTTTGCTTGACCCCATCAAATATTACTTACAACACAAATGGTGCGTAATTTTTCAAAGGCGATCCATGCTGGGGTAAACGGGTATTTACGTCTTTTTAGTCTTTGCGACAATTTCCCCATTTCAAGCTGGTTTTTACGTATGTATCAATACTAGAGGTAGCTGGCTGATTTGGCGAGGATTGCATTTGTACATTGTCTCGATGCACTTGAAGTGAACTAGATTTACAGTTTGGTTGCAAATCATCGCTTGTCACCACATCATCATCTTTGCTTACATTGATGGTAAGAGCTTTGTTTTGGGCAAACATCATTTGTACATGATAAGGCCCAAACGCCAGCGTATAAATTGTACGGTTACCGCTTGCATCTTGTTCAACATTGTATGTTAGGACATGATACGGATGGTTTTCTTGGTCACGCGATGCAATCTGACTGACATCAGAAATCGAAAGCATGGTGAACGGAACCAATTTATTTTTATCCACAGGCACACCGTGCTGTTGTAAAAGCAAGACAATAGACATGCCCGCAAGTACCAATGCCGCCAACGGAGCTGCCGGAGCTGCCAGACCCCCTGAACCTAAAATCGAAGCAATGGTAAGTCCCAAAATAGCAAGCAAAAGACCTGCAATACTGATTTTAAGTTGTAACTCGACATCCCATTCTAAATCACCCATAGCTTTCCAGGCATCTTTTAACCCCTCCAAAAAACGATCCCAGATGTTTTGGTTGATGGGCTCATCAACCAAATTATCCATGTTTGGCACTGGACGATAGTGTGGCTGCGCATCGCGAGGAGAAATGGTATTATCTTCATTCCACGGATTACGTTGCTTGGCCTCTGGTGATATGGGTTGGCCATCACTTTGCGGTACAAATTTTTTATCTTCTATGCCATTGCCTGTTGAGCAGGTCACATTTTTGGCAAAGCTCGTAATGTTATCAAAGTCAATACTGGGGTTTTTGCTGAATGCATCAAGGCCAGAAGTTAGATTGATGCCTGATCTTTTTTTGATATCAAACATATAATCACCCAAAGCATTGAACAAATTTCGAGGAAGACTTGTCATCGGAGTAGAACCTTCAGGCAGTAAAGCCCGTTTAAACGTATTCTCATTGATTTTTAAACATGTCCCGATAAAGTATAGATGGCAATTGAAGATAAAGTTTGCCGGTGTTGTATATTGGAACGTGACGTAGCGGTTTTCCCAAAGTTGCTCAAACGTTTGTTGGTGGATGTTTTGGGTGCTGATCAGCGCGTCGTTGGCATTGCACTGTCCGTAAGCAATGCCCCACTGACTTTGTGCATATGACATTGGTGTTAGAAGACAAGACACCCCGAGAACGAAAGCAAAAAAGAATGGAAAAACATATACTTGGTGATAAAAATTACACCATATTGATTGATTATATTTCACAATTGTACCATCCCCCGCAAAAGAACAAGTTGAATTCTAACATATTCAAGAGGAGTCTTCAACCTGTGAAAGACCGGAAGTCATTGCAGCACAATTCACTTAAAAGAACAGGATATAGCAATGGAGCACTGGAGCACTGGCGTATATTTTTTCATTCGAACCAGATGTCGATGTGCAAAATGGCAAAGGCAACTCACCACTGCACGATGCTGCGAAAAAGGGGCTCACAACAGCTGTAAAAATGCTGATCAATGCTCGAGCGGACAAGGATATTATAACGCTGGCATATGCAGAGAAATATCATAAAAATGGATCCTACGACACCATACCGCAAGAAAAACATGCATCGTATATAAAATCGTTGCCAACAAATCCTTGGCCAGTAAAACTTTTATTTTTGTCTTTTTTATATTTTTTCAAAAAGCATTGATCTTTTTTTAAATTTCATGCGGCTATGACAACAGTGATACGCTTTACAAATACCTTTTCTACCAGAACATCATAAGCTTTATAAGAGTAATCGTAGCTAGAATAATACGATATACCCTATGCTAAACAAAGCGGCATCAACAAAAACATGACTGATCCAGGCACCATAGAGGGAGTCACTGCGATAGTACATCCAACTCCATAACACGCCACCCAATGCGACACATATCGAAAACAAATACGTCAAATACGTATCAAATCCCAATAAAGTACCCAATACAAAAACATGATGCCCCATAAAACCTATCGAAGACAGGACTACTGCCCATACTAAAGAGACATAATGCTGCCATTGTCGAAATATAAACCATCTCCAGTAATATTCTTCCAACAAGGCGTGTACGGTGGAATAAAATACAGCAAAAATAATATATTGCCCGAATGTGTTTAATCCCAATGCCTGTATTCGCTCTCGTGCTGAACTCTGTAAATATGTTACAATTTCCAAAGGCTGCAACCAAATAAGAAATACAACAAGCACAAGACAAAATAGTAAAATACCTATTGCGCCACCCTGCACCACATCAGATCTGACCGGCCGATGGATCTGAATTCGTTTTCGCAGTAAATACACCACAAAAAATAGTGGCATTGAAAACTGTATCAGTTTTGCCACGATAAAAAAAATGGGCCGATCAAATGTGGGAAAGAAATAAAATACATACGTGAACAGTGAAGGAAAAACCATTCCCAAAAACAGAAAAAATAGCAGTATGATTTTATTATTTTTCACCTGCAATGCATTGCCCTTTCTTTTAGTTATACCATCTTCCATATCCATAACTACAATTGCAGCATTTTTTGAATGGCTACGTAATCGGTTTTTCCAGTACCCAGAAGCGGCACTTGAGAAACAATTTGAATATTTTTCGGCACGGACAGTTCGCTTAGTCCGTTTTCTCGGACATAAGTGGTCATTTCTTGTCGAGTTGCGTTTTTGTAATCGGTGACCAATACCAAGGCCTCGCCCTTTTTTTCATCTGGAATAGCGACCACGGCGTGATGGGCATTGGGCCAAATATGGGCCAGGTAGGTTTCTACAGCTGTCAAGGAAACCATTTCGCCAGCAATTTTGGCAAAGCGCTTGGCCCGCCCTTTGATTGTAATATATCCATCAGGGTCAATATCTACAATGTCGCCCGTATCATATTCACCGCCATCCAGTGGTATCAGTTTGCCAGGTTGATCTGCCTGAAGGTATCCCTTCATGATATTTGCCCCTTTGACAATCAACCTACCCCCTTCATCAATGCCTGGCACCGACGTAAGACGATAAGAAATACCTGGCAACAAGCGTCCGACGGTGCCTGGCTTATTATACATCGGTGTATTACTAGAAAGCGCCGGTGAAGTTTCAGTGGCGCCATATCCTTCAAAGATGCGTACACCGTATTTTTCAGACCATATTTTTCTTGTCTCTTCTTTGAGCTTTTCAGCACCGGCAAACACATAACGGATAGAATAGAAATCATAGGCATGGGCGTAACGCGCGTACCCAGATAAAAAAGTGTCCGTACCAAACATGATGGTCGCATTTGTATCGTAGACCAATTCTGGAACAATCCGATAGTGTAACGGCGAGGGATAAAAGAAAACTTTGATCCCTGACAAAATCGGTAGAATCGTTCCACCGGTCAAACCAAAAGAATGAAAAATGGGCAGCGCATTAAAAATAACATCGGTTGGACCAAAATCAATACGCGAAGCCAACTGATACCGGTTGGCCTGTACATTACGATGCGACAACACCACACCTTTGGGTGTACCTTCTGAGCCTGAGGTAAACAGCACAACAGCTGCGTCCTCACTGTCACTTTGGTTGATGATATTTAGACTTAGCTGCGGGAACCACCCCATCAAAAAAGCTTTGCATTTGGCAAACAAACTCATCGACACGCCGATATCTTCTAAATACATGATTTGAACACCCTGTGCTTGCATAGCTTGCACCATATTTTCCAGTTTGGCGGTCTCGACAAATTGCTTTGCTGTGTAAACAACTTTTAACTGCGCCGTTTGGCAGGCTGAAATAACATTTTGTATGCCAGCTGAAAAATTTAACATCGTTGGCGTACGGCCATAGGCGAGTATAGAAAAAAAAGTAACGACACTACTGACCATATTGGGTAAAAGCATTCCAACTCTCTCGCCGGGCTGTGTATTGCAAGCGATACGCTTGCCCAAGGCAAAACTTTTTGTAATAAACTGACGATAGGTAAGCGGTTTACGGTATGCATCTTCGGCAATCACATGGCCAAACCCATGAATATGGGACTGATCAATCAGCGATTGAAAAAGTGTTTTTTGGTAGTTTGAGCTCTCAAACAGCATTTCACTCATCAAATCATAAAGTTTGACTCCAGAAGCATATCGTCGTTTCCGCCCACGAATTGCAGGATCCACAGAAAATATCTGCGGTGGCAAGATATGTAGTGTGATTTTGGGAAACCATTGCATACGTACCTTGTTTTTCAAGCGTGAAAACATTGTATACTGGGCACC
Source organism: Deltaproteobacteria bacterium (assembly GCA_020441045.1). Classification (GTDB taxonomy): domain Bacteria; phylum Bdellovibrionota_G; class JALEGL01; order JALEGL01; family JAGRMV01; genus JAGRMV01. The sequence goes on from JAGRMV010000001.1 coordinate 65,726, forward strand.
ATCAATACGAATCGGTAAAATAGTCGAGGCTGATTTATCGGCGATCATCCCAGGGCCTTCGTAGACCTTCATCAATGATCCGGTGACCGTGATACGCCCCTCTGGAAAAATCACACATTTACGATCTTTTTTTATTTCTTTAATGATGGCTTTGGTTGCCATGGGGTTGCTTGGATCAAGTGGAAACGCTTGTACTAAGGATAAAAAGGGACGGATATACCATTTCTTGGCGATTAAACGATTGACCGCGAACATTGGTTTGTCTGGTAGATACACCGCCAGCAGCAATGCATCCAAAAATGATAAATGATTAGAGACAATCAGTACCCGTTCGCCTGCTTTTTGATAGTTTTCAAGACCTTTGATTTGTACTTGAAATACTAGGCTAAGCATACGATGTAAAATCCATTTAAGCATGTTGCAACCTCCTTTTGACCACCCCGCGAATGATAAAATACACCGGGATATTCAACAAACCAATTGCGACCAACAAACCAACCACATTCAACCCTAATGAAAGCATAACAATTCCAACTACGCTAGATAGAACCATAAAGCATGCGTTCATCACATTATTGGCTGCGATGATGCGTGATAAATATTTCTGATTTGAGCGATGCTGCATGATTGCATACAATGGAACAATGTAAATACCTGAACACAGCGATAGCAAAAGCAAGCTTATCAAAATGAAAATACTCCATGATTGTTCTTGTAAAAATGTACTGATTGAAATCACCTGCATGGGATCAATCGAATTATTCTGGGTATAAAGCCAACTGAACAAGCCGAACAAAAATATTGATAGACTTATGCCAAAAGACCCAAATGGTACCAAACGTCCATTGATTTCACCACGCAAAAGCTTATTGCACAGTATAGATCCGACCCCGATTCCTATCGAGAAAATGGTCAGGAGCAAGGTCACAAGATATTCATTGCCACCAAGTACTTGTTTACAATAAATAGGAAACTGGGTGATAAATGTGGCACCAATCAGCCAAAACCACGAAATCGCAATAATTGAAAGCCATACCGTATGTTCCTGTTTTGCGTAATGAATGATATTTTTGGTTTCTATGATTATGTTCCAACCTATACGCAGTGAAGGGTCTGAAACTTGGGTCTTTGGAATATAGCGGCTGGCCAGCCATCCGACGAACGCGCACACCACTACGATTGCACTGAGTATATAAATCCCAAAAGAAAAGCGGATCACAATACCTCCGATAATGGTGCCGAGCAATATCGCTAAAAATGTCCCCCCTTCAACATATGCATTACCGGGGATCAACTCGTCTTCATGCAAATGTTCAGGTAACAAGCTGTATTTGATGGGACCAAAAAAAGTCGATTGCATACCCATAAAAAACAATATGATCAAAAGTCCCCAAACACTCTGCATATAAAATCCAGTAAAGCACAAGATCATAAGTACAATTTCAACCATCTTAATGATGGTTGCTAGATTTGATTTTTCATAGCGATCTGCCATTTGTCCGGCGGTTGCTGAAAATAAGAAGAAAGGTAAAATAAATATACCTGCCGCCAACGCCAAAAACTGTCCTTCATCCATGGGTACGCGATCAGACATTTCAAACGTAAACCAAATCAAAAAGGCATTTTTAAATGCATTATCATTGAGCACACCTAAAAACTGGGTCAAAAACAATGGCAAAAATCGTCGATCGGTAAAAAGTCTAGATGTATTTTTTTTCATACCATAACCTCATTTCTCTTACGCATTTTGCGCTAATCCTGCAGTATAATGATCTACAAAATTGCCTACCAACATATTGATTTTGTCGGCTGCCCGACCTACGATATCAATGCGTCCACTTAAACTCAGTTGACATATCCCGTGGACACTGGCCCATATTACTTTTGCACTTTGTTCTGCGTTTTCTTGTTTTTTACAAAGTCCCATCATCAAGATCGATTCAATGATTTTAAACAGTTGATTGACTTTGATCAAATACCAATCCGGTAATACTTTTTGATGAACGGAGCGATATTCATATAAACATGACCAACGATTAAAATGGTCTATAGCAAAATTGATATAGAGATCAGATACTTGCGCTAGCATTTTTTGGGGTGATTGGGCATGCAGCAATACCTTTTGCATTTTTTCAATAATTTCAGTTAAGGTTTGGGCATTGATACGCAAAATAAGTTCATCATAATTTTCGAATACATTATAGAGTGTTCCCACTGAATATCCAATTTCCTTGGCCACCCGCCTGGCACTAAATTTGGCAAAACCTGAGGTCTCTATCAATAAAGTACCGGCTGTGATCGCCATCTGCCGAATTTCATCTCTTGTATGATCGTATCTACGTGCCACTATTTATCCTTTATGTACATCGCGTACCCAGCCCATGGGGGCACATTTTTTAATTGAACACTGTTCAATTGTATGCTATTGTGAATACAAACGCAAGCCCAAAAAGGGAGAATTTATGACAATCATTTTTATCATTGGATTAACCATCATCGTCTGTATCAACATCAGTCGCATCACTGCGCTCACCCAAAAAATGAAGTTTTTAGAAAACAGGGTAAAGATGCTACAACATCGCTTGCATGCATCTGGCGACATTGCCCCCACGCAAAAATCAGAAAAGCCGTTGTCCTTCGAGGATAAAGTATCAACCATGTCGACGCCATTGCAAAACTTGAAACAGACGCAATACAATTTTCCAGAAACAACCCCAAAGTCCGAACCAAATTTTCAAGCTGCGCAAAAAACAAAAATCCCAAAAACCAAACGCGATCACCGATCACTCGAGCGCAAAATATTTTCACAGCTACCCATTTGGCTGGGTGGGATTGCTTTAAGTTTTGCAGGATTTTATCTGGTCAAATACTCTTTAGAAAACAACCTACTAAGCCCCGCAACTCGAATCATAATGGGAGCCATATTCGGTTTTACTCTTTTGGTTGTTTCGGGCTTCTTCCAATCTCCAAAGCATGCCATTAAATACATTAGAATTAAACAAGCTTTGGCTGGAGCAGGCATCGCTGTTTTGTACGCAAGTGTTTTTTCTGCCACCCATCTCTACAACCTAGTGGCAATACCTATTGGTTTTATGCTTATGGCCAGTATCACGATGATGGCGGTTTTTCTTTCACTTTTTTATGGCGCGCCCATCGCTTTACTAGGTCTATTAGGTGGCTATTTAACACCCATATTTGTAGGCTCGCAAGATAGCTCGCTCACCACACTTTTGATTTATCTATATTTTCTTTTTGTTGGATTTTTGTACGTCATTCTTCAACAAAAATGGTGGAAACTATTGCCGATCTCGGTGTTAAGCATATTGCTTTGGGTTGTCTTCAGCATAATTGGGGACTCAGCACATATGTATCACTCTAGTTTATCGGTCTTCTTGCTGTCGATTTGCACAACTTCGTTGATTTTTAGCAAGTTATTTAATGTCAAGGTACATGACAAAGCCAGTGCCCACCACACTATGATGGCACTTTTTGGGATCTCACTGGTATTGGTAGCTTATATGACTTCCGTTTTGAACTTCTCTACTTTGCAACTGATTTTATATGCTTTGCTCGCATTTTCATCGATGTTCTTAGCCTATGCAAGCCATGCAACGTACCGAACCTTACCTTGGATTGCGCTGATCTCAATCGGAATAGGACTTGGATCTTGGCAAACCATGGCTGTTCGAGCTGTATTTTCCATTCATCTTATTTATTTTATCATCTTTGTCGGTGCTGGTCTGTGGATTGGCATAAGAAAGTTTCATGACCAAGGAGAATATTGGCTGACTTTTACCCTCGCTTCAGCTGTTACTTTATTTTCTACTCTTGCGTACAATTTGTATCAGGGTGATTTCGTACAACCCTTCGCCTTTTTTTGGCCAGCCATCACAACATTTTTTTATATCCCGCTTGGTTGGGTTCTATTGACAACCATTTCAAAGCGCAACATCAAAAATGAAAATATATTTATCCTCACAATTATTTCTTTGGTTTATGTTACAACCATAAGTTTTTGCCTTGAATTGGCTCAAGACTCGTGGCCCTTGTTGTTGGCCATAGAAGCGTTGATCATCAGTATGATTTATCGAAAAACCCGCATCACCCGTATCAAGTACATCGGTGTAATTTTGGGGATTGGTTTTTGCGTATTTACAATCCCTCAAATCATTGCGGGTATCAATCGATACCGCATGTACGCACATTGGCATAGAGCGCCATTGATGGCAAAATATCCTTTGATTCACCTTGCAATACCGGCTTTGTTATTCTTCTTGGTAGGGAAAAACCACCACATGGTTACACGTGATTGGATCGCGAAGTTTTTTACCACTGTTGCCGTGCTAACCATTACAACGATGACCTACTTTATGACCCGACACCTATTTAGTCTAAATCACGAGGGTTTTGCTCGTAGTGTGTCCTTTTTAGAGCGTAGTACGTGGACCAATATTGTCTTTGTTCTTGGACTTGGCAGCTTTTATCTTGGTCAAAAATTAGATATGGCGATACTGCAAACGCATGCCAAATGGCTTTTTGCTTTAGCTTGGGTGCGTATTCTAACTTTCGATGTTTTAGTTCTCAATCCCATATGGTCAAATGCGCATGTATATGGCATTGTCCCGATCAATACATTGTGTATAACTTATCTGCTGCCCATATTTTTTACTACCCAATCCCTAACAAGATCCGTTTTTGATTCAAAACGCGCAGGCGTCTTATATACTTTTTCTTTTGTGCTGTTTTTTATGTGGATCACCACCAATATTCGTTTCTTTTTCCATCCCGATGCAATGATGCGAGGAACAACCAGCCATATCGAAATCTACACATATTCGATTGCATACTTATTGGTAAGCATCGGCCTTTTGGTTTATGGTTTAGCGGAAAAACATAAAGGTATTCGAAAAGCATCGATCGCTTTGATGACGTTGACGGTGAGTAAAGTTTTTCTATACGACGCTTCTAATCTAACCGGCATGTATCGTGTTCTCTCATTTTTAGGCCTTGGTATTTGCTTACTCACGATCAGCTTCATTTATTCAAAATTTATCTTTAAGGACGAAACATAAATAAACTAAAACATGGCATAACGCAGTTGCATATTTTGACTCTATGTGCCTATAGTGTTTGCTATGAGGGGCCTACGATTTTTTTTGTTTACCATCACAATCATTATCGCCAAGCTAAGCATATCTTTAGCACTGGAGGATGACCTATGCCGTGGGCCGAGTATGCCCCTGTTTGAGACCACTGCACAAATGACCGTTACCATTACTGCACCTTTTATAGATGGTTTATATACGCAAGAAAATCGTGACAAACGGGCCTTCAAAAGATTCAATCAACATATTCTGCTAACCGGTAGCGCGCCGATGGATGGTATGTCACCGGGTGAATTGATGCCTGATCTGGGTGATGATGGCACATTCAAAGGTCATCTATCCATTCAAAGTGAAGGCGCCGATCTACAAACATACAATATGGAGATTGAACTTTCTGGCCGCAGCCGCGCTAGTGACACAGTTCGTTTCAAATATGCTCCATTTAAAATCAGTATCGATGGGCAAGACCTGGACCAAAACAGTATTTTGTATGGTAGCAATGGCACCAAAAAAAAGAAAAAAGCCAAAATCAAAATTGTTCCCCAGCAAGTCTATGATTTGCCAGATGGCCCCGTTTTCTCAGACTCATTGCTTAAAGAATATTTTTCTTATGAGCTTTTGCATCTGCTGACCCAGCAATCGTTTAAAACAAAACTCGTTCATTTGAACTTGGTGGATAGCAACAGCGGTCAGGCATTAACAGAAATTCCTTTACAAGCGATTGTGATCGAACCCACCAAAGCCTTTGAAGCCCGCTGCGATGTTTCTCATGTTGATCCAGATGATTGGATCGCCGAAGATCCCAACCAGCAAGAAGCGCAAACGCTTGCCTTTCAAAAACAGGCGCAACAATGGCAACAGTGGAGCCAAAAATTTCCCATACAAGTTCTGCGAATCATGACTTTCAATAAAATCATTGCGAATTCTGATACCTCATTTTATGATCCTATGCTCCAGTTTGCTAGCGGTATTCCCCCATATCCGATCAAAAATACAAAATGGTACCAAACAAACAATGGCTGGATGCCAGTATCATATGATTTTAATGATTCACCTATGGTTGCCTATACACAGCAAGGCTGTAAGGACAAACAAATCTGCTGGCCACAATGGCGCCATAATAACAAAAGTCTTTTACATGCACCCGTTTTAGACCATACCGATGATCCATCGGCGTATGCGAAAGTATTTGGTGAAGATTGGCCAAACATTCTGCCGCAAAAACGGTCAGAAGTTCAATCCATTGTACAACAGCTTTGCCAAGTCCTACCCCAATGGAAAACGATTTTGGTGCAACACAAAACACAAATGCACCAACCGACCAAGGTGGTCATGCATACCTGGTATAAAAATATCCAAAAGACTTTGTGCAAATAGATAAAACAACTCGTTATACGCTTAATCTATTTTTTTGTCGGTATCGATCAGGGAAGGATCGACAATAAATGGATCTGTATCAGGCACAATATGTAGATTCGGTCTGGGTTGATTTTGTTTAGGAACCGGCGCCAACATATCAGTACGACGCAATTGCAGACTGCCGCTATTTTTCTTGGCAACACGTGCTTGATCTTTGGCCAGCGTTCGGATCATGCCAATTTTTCCGATTGGAATACCTGACAAACTTGTCAATTCTTTGGCGCTGGTACGTCGAACCCATGTTAGCGATGGAATGCCAATGGCAAAAAAACGTTGAATGTCTTCTTCATTGATCGAAGGATTACTTCGCATCACTTGCAAAAAACTGATCAAATTTTGTACAGCTTTTCTTGAGCCACGATAACGCAAATCAAAAGTCTTTTGCACTTCTTTGTAAGCACGATAGACCACATTTTTCATGATTCTACGCCCCTGTGGGTCTTGTTCATTGCGTGCAAATAACACCACCGACTTAAAAAAAGCTAGATCTTCCATGGGTTGTGTTAACATCGCCATTTCAAGCTGAGGTATCAAGGGTGTGATCAAAAGGTCACAAAGGTCTAGCGTTTCTTCATAGTGTTCACCGTATTGAAAAGCCTTAATATAACGTGCCAATGGACGAAGCATCATATTCATCATATCCATCAAGGTTTGCTGCATCTCACCGATGCCAAAATTGGCATCGTGCAACATCATGGACTCTTCATCCAACTCAAAATGAATTTCTGTATCGTGAATGGGGTCTTCTAAGAAAGTCGCAGTCGATGGTGTACTATCCATCTGCAACACAGCTTCACCCAGGGCGCTATCAATTTCCTCTATCAAATCTTCAGGCAATCCATTGTCTAATGCACTGTCATCAGGCCGCAAAAAATCTTCTTCTTTAAAATCAGGGCTCATTGCTTTATCCATCTTGCATGGTTGGAAATAACACCTCCACCAGGATATCCCTGAAGGATAAGCTGTCAAGCATTTTATAAAAATGTTTCAACAAAGATCTATTGCTTTGGCTCCCCCACAAGAATCTGCAACACAATCCTTTACACATCATGCATATTGACAATCTGGGCTGTTACTTTATTTTTAGACGATGATTCCAGAAAATGATGTCATTACCTCTATTTCCTCGCATCGATCGATTCGAAATTATAAAAGCGATCCTATTGCCGACGATGTCTTACAAACAATTCTGCAAGCTGGTTTACGGGCCTCCAGCTCTGGCAATATGCAGACGTGGTCGGTCATTGTCACCCGCACTGAAGAAAAGAAAAGACAGTTATACCAAGCCCACTACGAGTAAGACATGATTTTGCAGGCACCTATTGTGCTTACGTTCTGCGCAGATACCCATCGCATGCGCAAATGGATCAGTTTGCATCAGTCCAAACAAAGTTTTGATGATTTTCTTGGCTTTCTCACCGGCGTCATGGATGCAGCCCTGGCAGCCCAAAACATGGTGATTGCTGCTGAATCTTTGGGTTTAGGTTGCTGTTATATGGGCACAACCTGGTGGTCTGCAGATAAAATCTCTGAAATTTTGGCGCTCCCTGCATGTGTATTTCCCTGCACCAGCCTGGTGATGGGCTACCCGAATGAAAATCCAGAAATACGCGACCGACTCCCACTGGATTTGATCGTGCATGAAGAGTCTTATGCGTTGCCTGATGATGCACAATTCTTACAAAAACATGCCGCCAAAGAGCAAGCAACTTGGGATCGGTACAAAACATTTCCAGAACTGATGGACAAACTAAAAGAGCGCGGTATCACCAAAGTCACAGATTTCTATACCTCTGATCTCAAATACCCAAAATCACTACACCGAGAAAAATCCGAAATGCTCATCGCACATTTAAAAAAGCAGCAACTTTTTTAAACGCGTATTTCAATAAGCTCGTCATGATTCATCAAAACCGATCAACCTTATGACACCCGACTGCTTCCCTACATTCCTGGATACAAAGAAAGAATTTTTCATACTTGCGAAGCTGTTGAAAAATCCTTTCTTTGTATCCAGGCCACATTGCTATAAACACGTCTTCGATCTAGATCTTTTGCCATCTTTGGTTTACATATAGACCTATGCGAACGTTTGCTTTTTTCCTCAGCGCCATTGTATTTTACGCAACACCTAGCTGGTCGGCGCAGATCGCCCTCCAATCTGGCGAAGTGATCGATGCCAGTAAAATTGATCTGCCAGATCAAATCTCCATCACTTTGGAAGACGGCAGCACAAAAAAAATCGACACCAAAAGCATTCAAAGTATCGAGTTACACCAACATCCGCCAATTTCTCCCTTGCTCACTCCAGAAACCAAACTCACTGAAGATGAGATCAAAAACGCATTGGATGAATTCAGGCAGCTCAAACCTTATGAAACCCCCAAACAAACCTTTTTGACCTGGAAAGAACAAGCCGGCAAAGGTTCGATTTCGGGTATGGTTGACTGCTATGCCTCCTATCGTCAAAGCGAGGTCCGTAAAAAACTCAAAAAAATCAACCGCAAGAAACGCAAGGAAATGCAACAAACCATGAATCTCACCAGTTTTACGGTCGCTGACGCTGTCTATCAGAACAATCAAGCTTTTTTAGAAGTTACCTGGAGCAAGGGACTTCACTCAGAAAATCAAGTACTTACCTTCATTTTGGAAGGCCAGGAGTGGAAAATTATTGAATAATCGGCTATACCCAACTGCCAGTGCTTAAGCACATAGCAAGGCACTGGTTTTACGCATACCCAGCTTTGGTGTATAAGCGCATAAAAAGTACATATGAAAAAATACCAACCTCGCATACCCCTTTCGGTTCTTTCTGCATTTGAAGGAAAAACCTTGCTCGTCATCGGCGCGTCAGGTTTCTTGGGTAAAGTTTGGCTGAGTATGTTTTTACAACATGTCCATACTTTTAAGCATTTGTATGTGATCATTCGACCAAAAGGCAAACTATCAGCACGTGAACGATTCGATACCATGATCCACCAATCTTTTGCCTTTGCGCCTTGGTTCGAAAAAAAGTCTTTCTCTTCTATTCAAGCATTACTCAATGAGCACATAACGGTACTAGATGGAGATTTGTCTGTTGAAAATTTGGGATTACGCAAAGAACTGGCAAAAAAAATCCAGGATCAATTGGATATCATGGTCAATGTTTCAGGTTTGGTCGATTTTCGGGCACCGCTAGAAAGTGCGTACAAAATCAATATTCGTGGAACCTGCAATGCTGCTGAATTTGTCGCACAAAGCGATCATGCAAAACTTATACATGTCAGTACATGTTATGTCGCAGGTCAAACCGAAGGCGCCATTGTAGAGAGCGTTTCCGAGAAAACGCCAAACCATCAAACGTTAGATCTGGATAAAGAAATCAAATGGATTGAGTACTCTACGCAAAAACTCCACGAAAAATACAAAAGCACAGAAAAACTACAAGAACTCACAGATTTTTTACGGCGCCGTAACGAAAGCAAAGGCCGCAATCAAAATATCAAACAATTTCAACGCACACTTGAGCAATTTACCCAAAAAGAAAAAACCGCTGAAATGGTCACCTTGGGTGCCGACCGCGCGCAAGCGCTTGGCTTTCCCAATACCTATACCTACAGCAAAGCCCTAGCTGAACTTCTACTAAAGAAAAACTACGCTCATATTGATGTCAGCATCTTTCGTCCTGCCATTGTTGAAAGCGCCGATCAATATCCCTTCCCCGGATACAACGAAGGTTTTAATACCTCCGGGCCATTGGTTTATTTGATCAAAGGAAGATTTCGATACTTCCCAGCCGAAGAGGATCACCCTTTTGATGTCATTCCAGTTGATTATGTTGCCAAAGCCTTAACCCTTGTCACGGCAGCCAAACTTAAAGGCAAGGCGGCGCCAGTTTATCAAATAGGGACTTCTTTTTTAAATACCTTTACCTTAGGTGAAGCCTGTCAACTTTCATCGGATTATTATGAAATGTATTATCGCCAAACCGGTAAAACGTTTTTTGAAAAACATTGGCGCCATCGTAAAACCATCGCCACACTACAAGACCATGTGTTTACATCTAAAAATTTGCTGCGCTTTTTTTCCAGTCTCGATCGTCATTGCAAAGCAGTTGACGAATTACCCCAACGCATTCAACTATGGCTAAAGCCCCTGCGTGGAAAAATATTTCTCACCAAAAGAAAACTCGAACAAGCCGAAAACCTGATCAACTTATTCAAACCTTTTACCCGCGACTTTGTCCAAATTTACATCAGCAAGAATATCACTGCGTTTGAGGTCAAAGAAAAATTCTGGACCTATGACATCGACAAACTCAACTGGGAAGAGTACTGGATCCAAAGACAAATGCCAGGGCTACTCAAATGGTGTTTCCCTGTGATTGAAGGCAAAGCGATTCCCCATATGCAGCAAAACAAAAAAATGGTACTGGCAGAAGAAAGCCTTCCATCCATCGAACTTTCTGCATAACCATTGCTTTTGTTAGTGATTTACGTCGCTAACACGGTTTTTTTGATCACTTGACAAAGGCGCAGCAAATTACTACAAACCTTGGATGGGGGAAGTCCTTGTACCATTTTTACACAATATTAAAGGAGACTTTATGAAACAATACTATGTTGCCAAATTTTCTATCTTTGGCTTTTTGCTATGCCTGGGGCTTTTTTCCTCGCAGGCCTGGGCCCAAAAAAAGCCGGTGGAAAAAGCATCGGACCTTCCTCAACATGCATACAACTTTACCATGCAAGATCTAGATGGGAATATCGCCAACATTTTTGATGAAAAGTATTATCCAAAGCTACAATCCTACGCCAAAAAAATACGTCGCGACTTACAAAAAGATCTACGTCAATACGATATACAAGATGAAACGACACTAAAAATATATTGGGGACGGATTGGTCTGACCTATCT
>JAGRMV010000199.1 GCA_020441045.1 Deltaproteobacteria bacterium
GGTTCGTCAGGGCATTGATCGATCATATCTCGAATACCGTCTCCGTCTCGATCGAGACGTCGGCGCTTGCTTTGAAAATAATATTGCAATCCGAGTGAGGGGGAAAAGGCGGTGTTGGCTGAATCAAAAGTGGTCATCGCGCGAATATCTGCGCGCAGGTTCATGTTTTTGAATAGAAAAAATTTGGCTCCCAAAGAATATTGTAGAGCAAACCGCGTAAAGTTGTTGATGTTAGGGGTTCTAAAATGCAACACACTGGGACCAAGTGTCGCGTAAAGATAGAAGCGTTCCATCAACGGGAAGTCATAGGTTCCAGACAACGCTGCATCGTAGGTGTACGTGTCGAAGTTGTTATTGATGGTAGGGGTGTAAGACAGATGGGATTCGACCCCAAATGATTCGTCAATTTGATATCCTAATGCAAAGCCAAAGCGCCAAATATCTGTGATGCGGTTGATCCCCTGTGGAAAGTTTTGGTTCAAACCATTGGTATAAAGTCCTGAAAAGATTGTAGAGGTAAGGCTTTTGGGCTTGGGGCCATATGCCCCTTGTTTATAACCAAAAGGTGTCGTGTCCTCGGCCGTATTGTAAGCCAAGCTTACTGTAGAGAAAAAAACAATTGTGATAAATGCATAAATTTTACGTATCATGTCAGTAGTTTATATATTTTTTTTACGCAAAATAGCAATAAAAAGTTTTACAGTGTCTTGCGGAGGGGATAGAGCATAGACAATGGACTTTGCGACACATCGAAATGAAATTGAACATCAAATTTTGGCACCTTATGCGTGTTTTGCTTCCTCAACGCGAGGTCGTCAGATCGAAGAGACCCCGTCAACAAATCGAACCTGTTTTCAACGAGATCGTGATCGGGTTCTGCATTCAACGGCTTTTCGACGCATGGAATACAAAACGCAAGTCTTTGTCAATCATGAGGGAGATCATTACCGTACCCGGTTAACCCATACTTTAGAGGTAGCGCAAATTGCTCGAACGGTTTCAAGGATGTTGCGGTTGAACGAAGATTATACCGAGGCCTTGGTATTGGCACACGATCTAGGCCATACTCCTTTTGGTCACGCTGGAGAAATTGAGATGGGGCAGCTCATGCAAGAGTATGGTGGGTTTGAACATAATCGTCAAAGCTTGCGGATTATTGACTCATTGGAGCATCCATACCCTCATTTTGCCGGCTTGAATCTATCATTTGAGGTCCGAGAAGGTATCATCAAACATTCGGCGCACTGGCAAGCCAAGAATGTTCCAAATGATTTGGCACCAGCCGAGCAGCCCGCATTAGAAGCGCAGCTTATTGATTTTGTGGATGAGATTGCCTATAACAATCATGACATCGACGATGGTTTGTCATCTGGGTTGTTTCACTTTGAACAACTGAATGAGGTACAATTATGGCAAGAGGCAAAACAGAGAGTCTCAGATCAGTTTAATCATTTTAGTGATAAAGCGCGCAAACGTATGACCATTTCCGCATTGATTTCGATTTTGGTTGAAGACCTCTTGGCGACAACGACCGATAATATACAGCAGCAAGGCATTGCAACACTGCAAGATATTCGCCAGAATGGAAAGCCGATTGCTTCCTATTCTGAGTCCGTGACCCAAAAAAACCGTGAGCTGAAGAGTTTTTTACGTGAGAATTTGTATGATCATTACCGGGTGATTCGCATGGAAGTCAAAGCCAGACGCATCATTCGAGATCTATTTAAAACCTATCTGAACCGTCCGCAACAATTGCCAAAAAAGTTTCTCGATCGTCATCAGGGCGAAGAGATCCCACGTATCATTTGTGATTATATTGCAGGTATGACCGACCGATATGCCACTGAAGAACACTTAAAGCTTTTTGATCCAGCGGTTCGTGTTTAAACCAAGTTAGGTACTTACAAACCTTCCTGTATCATTAAAATCATTTTCGTTGTTTACTATCAAATGACTTTACAAGTTTCAGGTTAGAAAAGGGCCTGTAACAAGCAGTATTAAATTAATTCATGCAGGTGCAGATTTTCTGTTTGGGTTTGCACAAACTCAGTATCCATTTGAGCCAGCTGTAATTTGCCAGATAGCTCATCGTTGATGGCGTGCCACTGGGTAAATGCATCGACAACCCAGATCCCTGATTCACGGGTACCATTGCCTGATCCTTTGACCCCACCAAAAGGCAGATGCGCTTCAGCACCAGTTGTAGAATTGTTGATACTGCTCATGCCTGCCTCGATATTTTCCTTAAAGGTGTAAGCGTGCATACGACTGTTGGTATAAATTGCCGAAGAGAGCCCATATGAAGTGCCATTGGCAACATCTATGGCCTCCTCGATTGAAGAAACTTTGATCAGACTTACCGCTGGTCCAAAGACTTCATTCTGCGCAATCCATTGGTTAATGGTGACATCCGACCAAATGGTTGGCCAGACGTAGTAACCTACATCCGGATCAGCTGTAAAGCTTGCTGGTTTACTATCTTTGGTAATTCGTCCATTGCCATACAATAAGCTGGCACCATCTTGCTTAGCATGATCAAAGTGTTCCATGAAATGGTTTACATAATGCTCATCAATCATAGGCCCATACAGGACAGATCGATCCGTATTTGGATTGCCAATGTGTATATTTTTGGCTTTTTCGACAAAGCGCTGGGTAAAAGTATCCGCGATATCTTTATGTAATATGATGTTTCCGGTAGAGGTACAACGCTGGCCAGCTGTACCAAAACTACCCCAAATTGCCCCCTCTAGCGCCAAATCTAAATTGGCATCCTCCATGACGATCAAAGGGTTTTTTCCACCCAATTCGAGTGATGGTACTTGTAAGTGACGACCGCAAATTTCACCGATGATTTTTCCCACCCGGGTCGAGCCTGTAAATGAAACCTTTTGAATACGACCCGTTGCAACTTCATCCATGAGATATTGTCCAGTTTGGCCATCGCCATGAACGAGGTTGAGAACGCCGGCAGGCAGGCCTGCTTGGTGCCACAGTTTAGTAAATAAGTATGCAATACCGGGTGCTTCAGGAGGGGTTTTCCAGACAACCGTGTTACCACATAAAATGGCAGGGATGGCTTTCCAAGAAGCGACAGCAATAGGAAAGTTAGAAGGGGTAATCATGGCAACAACACCGTACGGTCTTCGGTAGGTAAACAGTTCTTTGTTGCGCATTTCACTGGGTACGGTCTGACCGTATAAGCGTCGTCCCTCGGATTGAAAAAAATGGCATGTATCGATCACTTCTTGCACTTCGCCTTGCGACTCTTTGAAAGTTTTGCCCATTTCGCGGGTCATAAAGGCAGCGAGTTCATCCTTGTGTTTGCTGACAAGTTCGCCAAGTTTGCCAATGACTTGCGCGCGGATAGGAGCGGGAGTTTGTTTCCATGTTTTGCGCATAGCGTGCGCTGCCTGCAGGGCTTGATCAATATCCTCTTGGGCCGATGTTGGGGCGATGGCAACGATATCATGGATGTTGGCAGGGTTTTTTGATGTCAGGGTATTTGTGTCTGAAAATACTTCCTGACCATGAATAATATTACAAGCTTTCAAGGTTTTCTGGGCGTGCGATCCGTTGTCGATGGTTTGCATGTTTTTATCTCCTACAAAGATTTTGCGATGAGTTCGATGGTTTTATTGGCG
>JAGRMV010000200.1 GCA_020441045.1 Deltaproteobacteria bacterium
ATCTGTTGTAGCAACATGTGCAAGCCCCCAGATGCCTTTTTCTTGAGCAATTCTGACGGCGTTTTCGATCAACCGCTTGCGATCGGCCTTGATCCATAGGTGGAACATATTAACTTGTGGAATCGAAGGTCGAATCTCTATGTTTTCAATCGTTGCAACCGCTTCAGCAATGTCTTGGGTTTTTTCATAATACGCTTGAAATTTATGCAGCCGTTTTTCCACATTTTTTTTGGCCGCCAGATAGAGCGGAAAAGCAGTGATCAAGTTGCCCCCATGGCGTCGGTTCCATATCTTTGCTTGGCAAATAAAATCTTCTTTTCCAACCAATGCAGCACCGGCAATTGCGCCAATACCTTTATAGAAACTGACATACGCACTATCAAAAAGACTGGCAATTTCAGCATAACTTTTTTGATAAAAGGGAGCGCACTCCCACAAGCGAGCCCCATCCAAATGCACATGCACTCCTTTTTCCTGCAAAAACTGCACTTGCCAAACAAGCTCATCCCAGGTGGGCAGCTGACCCCCAATTTCCCTTTGGGGTAATTCAAGCAGGACAAATGCTGGCATAGTTTTGATATCGAGCAGATCTTGTTTTGTGATCAGGCGCGATTTATCACCAATCAACACGGACTGCAATCCGTGCAGATGTTGATACGATTTTTCTTCGTGAATTTCCAGATGGCACAGCGGGTGATACCCAATATATTGATGCTGCTTTTGGTCGGTCACAATCCTGGCCGCAATCAACTGCGCCATCGTACCACTTTGAAAAAAAAGCCCCTTGGCGTGTCCTAATAAAGACGCAACCTCAGACTCAAACGCTTGTAAATGCTCACCTTCACCGTACTGATCCGGTCGTTGCGATGCCAACGGATACTCTGCCATTTCCAAGAAGTAGTTCTTGGGGCTTGCATACCCATGTCCGTGTAAAAAACGCGTACACGTGTCGCGAATTTTCCATAAATCGTGATTTGTATACGTCATCTAGCAAGACTATGAGAACCCATATCAAAAAACAAGTCTTTAGATCACATCACGTTTGATATCGTTTTCACATGCAACACAGCTTACACCCTTCGCTTAGTCGACGACTTTTAGCTTCGCTTCGCAACTTTATAAAGATAACCAGATATGAATAAAAACGCTGCGATCGATAGCACATGAATCAGTTCTGGACCAAACCAATCAACAGATATGTCGATTTTTTTGAACACCAAAATAGCAATCAACACACCCATGATCGCTTCACCAGCAATAAATCCGGATCCCAAAAGCACGCCTTTGTCTTTGCTTTCCTCAATCGCGCTTGTTCTGCGTTTTTCAACCAGGTATCGAATCAAACCACCGGTAAAAATAGGAACAGCTAGGGTGATGGGTAAATAAATTCCGATTGCTGTTGGCATTAAATACAATCTAAAACCACCTTTGGCTTTTAAATACAATTCATCCACAAGAATCATCACTATGCCCATGACAGCACCATAGACAACCATGTTGATCGGAATACTTCCATCACCAAAAAAGGCATCCACAATCGATGCAAATAACGTCGCTTGGGGGGCTTTTAACCCATCGCCAATCCCATAAGCGTGATGAAGCAAAGCCAATACAGGAGGAATCACCAATGTCGGGACGACCACACCAATAACCTGTGCCCACTGCTGGCTACCTGGGGAGGTTTTCAGCATATGTCCTGTTTTCAAATCCTGCGAACAATCTCCTGCCGTAGAAATTGCGCAACAAACCACTGCCGCCACACCCAATGTTGCGATGATCGCTGAGTCTCCGTGCATCCCAAGGGCTAAAAACAAACCCGATGTGACCAACAGAGCAGAAATGGTCATACCCGATACAGGCGCATTTGACGTCCCCACCAATCCCACAATATAACTGGCAACCGCAACCAAGAAAAAGGCCAAAACGATCATCAACAACGTTGAAAGTAAGGTAATCCCCAAGGCGCCAAGCAAAAAATAATAGATACCGAACACACCAACAAAGGCAATACAGAAGAGTATCAACATGGCCCATGCATTCATATTTTTATCGGTATGCGCCACCTGACTTGTATCTGTTTTGTACGCCGTCTTGATTTCACTCAAACCTGACATGATGCCTTTGCGGACTGATACAATCGACCAAATACCACCAATGATCATTGCACCAACCCCAACATAACGGACCTCTTTTGACCACAATGTCCAGGCCAAATCTAAACCCGTAAGATCCGCATACTGCTCCGGGGTTCCCAAAAGTGGAATGCCAATAAACCATCCAATGACACCACCAATAAAAACCAGCGATGCAATATGCAAGTTGATAATGTACCCAACCCCAACCAGTGCAGGCGCAACATCGGCCCCCAAAAAGAGCACCGACTTTCCTAGCATAAATGCTTTTTCTACACTGCCAACAATGACTTTTATACCTGATGACAAAACCTTAAATACGCCACCAACTAGCAAACCTAAGCCAATGGTTTTCATTCCACTTAAGTCTCCCTCCTGTTGACCTGCTTCAATGATCGCCGCGCAAGCGACACCTTCAGGATAAACCAAATCTTTATCTTCGACGATCAGCGCTTTGCGCAGTGGAATCATAAACACAACCCCCAAAAGACCGCCTGTTGCTGTAATGATATAGGTAGGCCAGAATTGAAAATCTTGCCATACCCCGACCAAAACCAACGCAGGAATGGTAAAAATAACACCCCCCGCAATAGACTCCCCTGCCGAAGCCATGGTTTGAATAATATTGGTTTCGTGCGGACTTTTTTGCCCCATGATACCTCTAAATATGCCCATCGCAACAACAGCTGCCGGAATCGAAGCAGCTACTGTCATCCCAGCATAGAGTCCCAAATAAACGTTGGCTGCAGTCATCACAACCGCAATCGGTACACCAATCAAAATAGCTCTGATGGTAAATTCTTTATTCATATTTGATCTCCCTACTCTTTTTATAGGCAATGGTTTCAGGTTAACCCTACTTTGGTTAATGGATTTTTATATAAATGACAATGATTTATTGTATGTCAAAGTGTACAACATTGCGGTGAGGAAACGTACATGACAGGTCCAAATGTTTTCCAATCCATTGAAATACTTTTCGATTAAAAAAGCCTACATGGGTAGGATCTCGATGGTAATGCGAATGTTCAAAATCAGCGGGGTCATCAAAGAACAAAGTCATCAACACGATAAAACCTGATGGTTTTAACATATCTTTCATGCGCTGAATTTCCGATAATGGATCAAAGCAATGCTCAATCACCTCAGTACAAGTGATAAAATCATACGTTTCTTGTAAAACACTTACATCCGGTTGATATATAGGATCATAATTACAGCAGCGAATACCCATCTCCTCCAGCATAACAGAAACAGTTGGCCCCGGACCGGAGCCAAAATCAAGCCCTTGTGCATGTTGATCTACCTTCTTTTTCACTTCTTCGACCACAGGTGATAAAAAGGATCGGTAACCGGCATCCTCAGGGTTATTTTGATGTAGATCATATTTGGTTTTTTCATCAACCGGCGTAGGTCTTTGTATTGGATCCAAAAAAATAAACTCACAGTGCTGACATCGATAATACAAAGATTGGTGTAGCTCAATAAAGAAGCTAGCAGTTGCT
>JAGRMV010000201.1 GCA_020441045.1 Deltaproteobacteria bacterium
TATCAATAAAAAATTTGGTTATGCCCTCAAATTCAGTCAAATGGGCAGGTAAAATCCACATTGACTCGATCCATGAGGCAAGTAACATTAAAATGACAACGACAGGGATGGCAAAAACAAATTTGCCAAAAATCCCCGTCATAAAAGCCAGGGGTACAAAGACCAGCACAGAAGTAAGGACAGCTGTTGTAACAGGTTTTAATACTTCTCGGCCACCTACAATGGCAGCTTCTTTTGGTGGCATACCTTCTTCCATCCTGCGATAAATATTCTCAGCCACAATGATTGCATCATCGACAAGCATCCCCATCACCATGATCAGAGCGAACATAGAGATCAGATGAATATTGATACCAAAATAGCTCATGAGCCAAATCCCCAATGAGGCTGCTACAGGGAGTCCTAATGCCGTCCAAAAAGCAACGGGCGGGCTCAAAAAAATAATCAATGAAATCAAAACCAAGATCAATCCAACTGCACCATTTTTGAGAAGAATGCCCAATCGGCGTTTTACCCAAAACGATACATCATTGATTAACGTGATTTTTAGCTCAGCTGGAGCTACCTTTTTAAAGTTATCGACAATGATTTCGACTTGATCAACAAGCTTGATGATATCAGCTGATTCTTTTTTGATCACGGTTAGGGTAAAACCGGTTTCACCGTTTGGACGAAGTTCGATGCTGGAGCTGGCATCATCAAAAGCGTATTCAACAGTAGCAACGTCTTTGACGCGCACAACTTGTCCTGTCGGATTGGCTCGGATCACCACCTCGTTAATTTCGTCAGGGGTAGTAAACTCGGTATTGGTTCGAACCAAAAATTCTTTGCCTTTGCCTTTGAGATTTCCACCCGGCAAATTGATATTACGTAAAGCCAGTGCATCAGAGATTTGGTCTAAAGAAATGCGATACTTTTGCATGGCAAGCGCGTCAGCTTGGACCCAAATTTGCTCGTCCTTCCAACCTGAACGGGCAACTTTTGAGACTTGTGGGATTTCTTTGACGAGTAGTTCTAATGCTTTGCCATATTCCTGCAGCTGCTTTCTTGAAAGATCGCCAGAAAGTGCAATTTCTAAAATTGGTGCATCTTTTGTATTCATCTCACGCACAGTCGGTAAATGTTCCAAATCGGAGGGAAATTCACTCACCCGGTCAACTGCTTGTTGTACATCGTTGATCAGTTTATCGACGTTTTTAACATCAGATTCAAATCGGACTGAAACCAGGCTGTAGCCTTCTGCGGAAATAGATGAAATATCTTTGATATCACTTACAGATTCAAGTTCGTCTTCAATATGATTGGTAATCAGTGTTTCTATTTCTTTGGGCGTAGCACCAGGGTAGTTGGTTTGAATCATCAACGCGTCAAAAGTGACGTTGGGGAATGCCTCTCTTTGCGTTGAAAAAACGGTAAGGGTACCTGCCAAAAACAAGAGAGCCGAAAGGAGGTTGACGAGTAATTTATTTTTGACCCCATGCTCAGGAACTTTAGATAAGAACATGGTTAGGATGCCCCTCGCTGAAAGTCAATTTGACCACTGAGTAATTCTAAGAGGTAATGTTCAATTGCCTTTTGCGCTTCTAATTGCAACAAGGCGCGTTTGATTTGAACAAAGTCTTGCTCATACAATAGTAAGGTTAATAACGATTCACGGCCTAATTCGTACTCTTTACGGGTCGCTTCGATTTTCTTTTTCTCAAAGCTCATCGTTTCTTGACGTTGCTGAATTTGTTGTTCTAATAAATCCAAAGTGTTCCAAGTATTTTGTAAGTCGCGTTGGATTTCACGCAATATTTTCTTTTTCTGTAATACAATTTGTTCAACTTGGATTTTACTGCGTTTGAGTTTTGTATTGAGCTGGGTGTTTTTAAATGGAATGCTTAACCTGCCACCAATGGTCCAATTGGGTTGGAAGGAGGAAACAGAGCCTCCGATTGAACCTGCAAACTGTTCATTGACATCATTGAGTGCCAAACTGGTAAAGGCGTCAAGAGAAGGGCGTTTTTCTTTTTCATAAGAGTGTAAAGCAATTTGAATCGATGTGATTTGATGATCGAGTGCTTTTACATCATGTCTTTGTGAAATATTTTGTTCATAGATTTTGAAGGGCTTTTCTGCCAACTGTTGGAAGTCATCTGCATAGGTACATGTAGCATCTATAGGCAATCGAAGTAAATGGGTCAAGTCTGTATGCAGCGTATTGTAATTGTTTTGAGTTGCAATCACATCTGCATGCCGCGCAGATACATTGGCTTTGGCAGCAAAGTAGCTAGATTGTTCTACCAATCCTGATTCATAAAGTTGCGTGGTGGTCGATAAATACTGTTGCGCCCGATCTAAAGTCTCTTGTGCAAGGACAATCTCTTTATGAGCTTGTATCCATAAGATATAGGTTTGCAATGCACCAAACCCGATTTGTTGCTTGGTGTATAAAAATGCAGCGTTCGTGCTTTGTATCGAGTGTTGAAAGCTTTCGCGAAGTGCTTGATTACTACGTTGAACAGAATACAGTATAGGCACGCTTATCGATCCAAACCATGCTGAGTTATAGGCTGGATTCAGGTCAATAAAAGTGTTGTTTGTTTTTTGTCGTATATGGCGAAAGCCGGCTTCCGCTGAAAATCCGGCCGCAAAATTTTGATTATACGTGCTTTCAAAACTCGTAGTATCAGCGCGCGTTCCAAAAATCGTTTGTGTGCGGTCACTTTTGTCGATTTGATGCGATAGGCTAGTGTTAAGAGAGCCATCATAAAGTGCATCAAAATCGTTGAGGTCATTGTCTTTTTCCTCTAAGCGTTTTTGCTCAATCTTGATCTGATCACTTTGTTTGATGGAGCGGTTGAAAACATACGCATCTGTCAGCATGCAAGTATTTGCTTGTGCAAGAGAATGCCAACACAGCAGAAAGATCATATATCTTTTCATATTCGTCATGAACTAAATGCGCTTTTTATTTATAAAAACATGCCATTTTTTTTAGCATATAAACCAAAAAGTTATCTGGTGTCTTCTATCTTACTTTTGCAGAACTCGCCAGTTTCGTTTCATCCAGCTTGGTACAAAATAAAAATACTTAAGCCATAGCACATTGCAATGATGAGTGTTGGCCAGCTCATATAGAATAAGATGCGCTTTTGTGGTTTGATAATAAACCCTAATAATGCCATAGAACTCATAAGGATCCCGAGCAATCCTGTGATGGCGTGAATGGGTGTGACTTGCGCAAAAAGAATATCAGTTTGATAAAACGCATCGTTAATGAACAAGGTTGCGACGTTAAAAAGATTGCTACCTAAGACATTGCCAATGGCAAGATCAACTGCACCAATGGAAAAAGCAGAGATGGTAACAATGACTTCAGGGAGTGATGTTGCAAAAGCCATGAACAGGGTGCCAAAAAAAGCTTGATTCCAGCCCATCAGGTTGACAATGCGTTCCCCTAAAACGGGCAGGTAAAGCCCTGATGCAATAACCACGATGGCACTGATGGTGAATCTGGCGATTGCTATTTTAAGGGCTTTTGTGTTGCGTGGATGATTGTCGTCAAACTGACTGGTTTCTGCAACATATAGGATTCGCATAAAAATAAAATACGTGAGAATC
>JAGRMV010000202.1 GCA_020441045.1 Deltaproteobacteria bacterium
TCCCTTTTACTTTTTACGTTGGCTATGAACTTGAGATTGCGCTGCTTGGCAGTGAATTGCCCGATTATATATTCTTGTTTCGACCGAACTCGGCAAGCAATCAACCCGAATATCAAAGTAAGAACATTCATACTCCCATTGTTGCAGGTGGTTTTAGCAACTTTGATCCTTATCATTTCTATGTGCCAGAACAAGGTGACTACTGGGTATTAGGCTTGTATGACAATTACCCAGATCCAGCGCATATTGTAAAATGGGATATACTTGAGAGTGTTCCTATATTTGCGGAACATGAGCAAGCAAATTTGGATAGCGCGCGTCCTACGCATATCCTTGATCCGTGGATCGAAGATTCTTCAGGGGTGATGATGCCACTTGTAGATGGTAAAATGAAAATATTTGAAGAAAACACTGGGCGAGGGCTGACTTTTGCATACATGTTTGGCCAGGTATCTCGAAAAATCATCAGTAGCACGCTTTCACCGCATTTTATTTTTGCACTTTCACAGCATGGCTATGATACGCAATTAGCGGGATACAAAATATTGAATCAGGTGTACTTGGCTTCTGGAATTACCAAAAACTACGATCTATTTAACCCGAACAATCTACAAGACTTATCTTTGGTTCCTGAATTTAGAGATCCTTATGTTGCAAATGCGCATGAGTATCATGATTATGTGTGGACGCACCATTTACCATCGTATAATCCTTACGGTGAAGGTGTGGATTATACCTCGTTTAGTACCCTTGTGGAAACTCCTAAAAGTAAGTCATTGGTTGTCGATGGATATGTATTGAGTGAGCCGCACGTATCTTTTGATAGCAAATTGCATCGAGATTGGCCTGCCGCCAATCCAGCATATTTAAACTCTACCAAAACCAATGGATTCAAGTTTGATGTTTCGAATACGCATAGTTTGATTGGTTTTTTTGACAGCAATCAACCCGTATTTTCGGCATTGCCCAATTATAAACAAAGTTTTACAAAACTTCCTACCTCACAAGCCTATATGAAAAGTTCAGCGTTTGCTTTTCATGATGCCAATGGCTTACCGGTGGGAATTGGCTTGCCAGTGATCAAACCTGAACTAGCTTTTGCGCCAGCTTCGAGTTATCTCCCCCATACCATTCGTACCAATGTATTCGATGTCATTCCATCTGGGATTCGAATGGGGGGAGAGGTAGCCATTGGTAAGTATTCGCGATGTTTCTTGCCAGCATCCTATTCTGGGACAGGGCTTTATCCTTTTTCGAACCCAGATGTAGAGGCAAGTTTTAATGGAACGCCATTATCCGTCTCCCTACCTTCGTTATACATAGGTCTACCACCGAGTAGTAATGGACAATTGTATATTCATATGGAAGGTCAGTATTGTGTAGAAGGGACAAACCGAAAGCACATCACCGAATTTGTTGTACAAATTCCTGACACGGATAGTTTTTATGATACCCCACCGTACTTGCACCAACTATTGATCCAGTCTACGGGCAATGGTGCTTATTATCAAAATGGAATTTCGACGACAGACCCAGTAAAAATTCAGTTTAAAGCGCTGACATCACACCCTGAGCGTCTTGGACAATTGGCCTACAATGCATCAACACATGAAGCGTTTGATATTGATCATATATGGTTGAAAATTCAGCGTGGAGCATCATCGCAAATGCGACGCTTTGATGTGGTCAATGTGGGTCCGGATATATATGAAGCCAATATTGACCCGAAGCTTTTGTTTGATCCAGGTACAGCCATTCCGGCTGCGGTTCGTATGGTACTTTTGTTAGAAGATGCTAATGGTAATACAGCCAAACATTTGTTCAATGTACCGATCCTGCAAAACTTTATTCTGGCACCATAAGTTATACAAAAGTGTGTGTCTTAGCTTTGCTTAAAGATCATCATTATTGCTTTACGGTTACTTTGGCTGACATGCCTGGGATCATAATTGAACCTGCCGTTGGTGTTCCATCTACCAGGTTGTGATTGACGGGGACAACAAAGGTCTGGGTAAATAAACTTTTATTACTGACCAGATTCAAGTCCGCTTTTGCTGTAGCTTTGTTGGTATAGGTCCATCCGGTTTTGGGGAAACTGGCGCCACTTTCGTTGATATAGTTGATCCAGCCGTTGTAGTTGAAGGGCGATATAATCAAGTTGGTGTTGTCTCCCAAAACGGCATTTCTGCGATCTTCTGCAATCATATTGCTGTATGGAGATAAATACGTATTGCCGGAAAAGCTACCGGGGCGGTAATTAGCATCCGGTGTATAGTTTCTTGTATAGACGGCCTCGACATTGTGATCCAAACTTACAAACAAGTTGTCTTCAATGATGTGGTCGTCGGAGACGATATTAAAACTTGAAGCATTATTATCATTGTTGCCATTGGGTGAAGGTCTTGGCTCATTGGTCACCTGTAGCAACTTGTTGTCACTATAGGCAATGTTTTTTCTTATGACATGGTCGTTGTTGTTGCGGTTAAGCAAAACGCAGAAGAGTGAACAGCCATCAAAAACATTGTTTTGTAGGACATTGTCATGGGTGGCATTATCAAAATATACGTTGGCAGTAAGATTTTTGGCATTGACATTCATTTTGTATCCGACTTGGTTATTTGGATTTGAATTCATCTCAATGATATTGTACTGCACCAAGTTTTTATGAGTCGGGAATGCTGAGTTCGGCGCTTGGTAGCTATAGATGGCACCACCATCGCCAAGCATTTGCATAGCGTGAACAATGATATTTTGTTCGATGAGATGGTTTCGTCCATCGAAACGAATCCCAACATAACCGATATTTTCTAGGTAGTTGCCTCGCGCAATATTGCTTTCAGTCGACATACCGGAAATACCAGTTGAAAACTGATTGTTGGCTACAAATGGTTGATCATGTTTGCCCGTTGATCTTCCCCAGGCTTTATCTGATATATTACGGATATCATTGTACATAAACTCACCGAATGAAGTAAAGAAAGCATGAACGCCTACACCAGAGATATCATTAATTTTATTGTGCAAAACCTGCGCATGGTCTGTGTTGCCATCCATAAACACTGCAGCATTGTAGTTATGGGTGATCGTGTTGTATTGTACGCGAACATACTCGCCGTTGATAAAAATGCCATCTTTCCAGTAGTATTTGATGTTGATATCACTGATTTCATAATGGTCTCCTAGGACCTCAATGCCATAGGCATACTGTGGTGCTCGGATGTCTTTGCTTAAAACATTGTTGGCCGTGTGCAGATAAAGGGTTTGCTGATTTTCGTTGTACATCCACTCTTTGCTTTGATCCACAAAGTCCAAATGATTGTAAATATATAAACCATTGTTTTGTTCACCATTGTTGGCAGAGTTGGGACTTTCAACCCAATTGAGTTTAACTTGGTTGCCCGAAAGCGCAGTTTGGTCAGTAATAATTTGCGATTCAGCGTTCCATTGGTCTCCTCGGTGCGCAGCTTGGCTACCGATCAAATTTCTGCCTGATGGGTCAATAATCACAGCAGAAGTGGCGCCACCGCCAGCTTGCATGACGTAAATATCACTGCGGCCAGGGTATACCATTTCGCCATCAATA
>JAGRMV010000203.1 GCA_020441045.1 Deltaproteobacteria bacterium
CCTGTACTTTTGGAATAAAACAGCAGAAAACTACAATGGCTATATAAAAAATTTTAGATTGCATACATCCCCTTATCTTTATCTACACCACTATTTATTACAGATCTCCAACTCATCATGTCAAGAAGAAAAAATATCTATACAAAGGGAGTACTTTAGGATGATGTAACAATACAGCTAACAAGATTTATATATTTTCTTACTGATGTGCTGCTATCTTTCTATCAGAATTTACGATTCCCAGCATACATTATTCGAATTTTCTTGTTTTCAATACCTATATCGGATTTGTTATTAAGTTATGACTAAAATGGAAAAAACAGATCCTAATATACTTACCAGCCGTGCCAAAGAAAGACGAAAGGAAGAAGATCGTTTTGTCCCTGTCATTGTAAAAAGAAACGATGAAATCGTTAAACATCCAGACGATACTTTAGAACAAGCGATCAGAGAAGGCGAAAACCAACTAGAACGACATGGACTATCTTTATTTTTATCTGCTATCTCAGCTGGCTTAATTATAAGTTTTTGCGCCGTTTCTGTATCTTTTGGTCATGCTTTGGTGCAAGGCTTAGAGCAGGATTTTTTAACCAAGTTTGCAATGGCACTTTTTTATCCCATTGGTTTTATTATTTGTATTATGTCAGGGACGCAGCTTTTTACTGAACATACGGCTCTGGCTGTTTATCCATGCTTAGATAAACGTCATCATATCGATAAACTTTTTAGACTTTGGAGCATTGTGCTGGCAGGAAATCTAATCGGTACTGGTATTGGCGCTTTATTTATGAATTTTTCGGTTCCCGTCACTGGAACACAAGAAAGTTACATTGCCATTGGAAAACACTTGTTAGATTTTCCATGGTGGACGATTTTCCTAAGCGGCATTTTAGCTGGGTGGTTGATGGCACTTGGCAGCTGGCTCGTGCATTCAACACCGACCTCTTTTAGTCAAATTGCATGCATTTATTTGGTTACCTTTATGATTGGCATCGGTGGTTTCCACCATTGTATTGCTGGATCCGCTGAAATATTTATTGCAAAACTACTTTCTCCCTCTATTCCCTTTAGTGATATTCTCAAAATGCTCTCAGCAGCTATTATTGGAAATTTATTTGGTGGCAGCGTTTTTGTTGCGGCTTTAAACTATGCTCATATTCGCAAGACGCAAGAACTGTAATACAATATGATCCTCTCATATTTTTCGCAAAATAATCTTCACTGCCAATTAGCCATTGGTTAGATTGATTCGACGTATTTTTTAAAGTTATTCAAAATACTTTGCCAACCTTGTTTTTGCATCTCCACCGAATTCTCATTTTCAGCATCAAAAACGGTTGTAACCGTGACAACTTCGGAAGAAGGCACAAAGACGGTTTCAACTTTTCGGCCATCTGCCATGGTATAAGCTAATTTCTTCATGGCTTCGACTTCATCATAAATGGCCACAAAGTCAAATCCCATGCTTGCGTCTTTGGCTTCCATCCGAGCGCAATACTTGCCACCGACTTTTAGGTCATTTGATGCATGTGGACACTGCCAATCATCTGTAGCATAGTTCCACTTTGTGATATGGTTGGGTGTTGTCCAGGCAGACCAAACTTTTTCAGGTGTTGCATTGATGGTTGCTTCAATTGTGATCTTCATAGTTCATAACCTCATAGGTAAGTCTATCAATATTTTGTTCATTGGCATTTGTTAAAAAATCTTTTGCGTTTTTTAGAAAGTTTTCATTTTCAAATACAGACAACCACTCAAGCATAGTACCGTTTTCTGTTGCTTGAAGTGTAAACGTTGCCGTAAAAACTGGCTCACAAATATGCTTTATGACAAATCTATGGGGAGGGCAAATTTCTACAAACCTTGATTCATTTTTGTAGTTTTTCCCATCCGGGCCGTGCATGGTAAATATCCATTGACCTCCTGGTCTTATATCGCATACTTCGAATGTATTGGTAAAACCGCTTGGCCCCCACCACCTCGCTAACCTATCGGGATGAACCATGGCCGAAAACACCTGCTCAGGTGAGGCAAAAATTTCACGCGAAGTCATCAATGTTTGCATATTGGCTTCTTCTCTTTCTATTGTTTATAAAACCATAATATTTTCAAGGTCTCAGACTTTGTTATTCATGTGTCACGGTATGAATTCATTATATTTGGTAAAACTTTGTTGCAAAAGACATGAGAACTACGTACCACTGTATACAATCCAGCAACGATTCTCTACCTCTTTATAATAACTGGTTTTTTAAATTTTTTATACGCTTTGTCGACTTCTTTTCTCACAAAACACTGTTTTGCATGGTCATTGATAAGCCCCATGGCCTGCATAAAAGCATAAACAGTCGTCGGTCCAACAAATTTCCATCCCCTTTTTTTAAGATCTTTTGACAATGCAATCGACTCGAAAGAGGTTGATACGGTTTGGAACGTCTGACTTTTTTTCTTGGGTTCAAAACTCCAAATATATGCCGATAGCGAACCATATTCCTGCAGAATAAGTTGTACCATTTTTGCGTTATGGATGACCGCTTCGATCTTGCCTCTATGCCGCACAATTCCCTCATCAGCAAGCAAGCGCTTCACATCTTTCTCACCAAAGCGAGCTATTTTATGAAAATCAAATTGTTGAAAGGCTTTTCTAAAATTTTCTCTTTTGGTCAAAATCGTCCGCCAGCTCAATCCAGACTGAAAACCCTCTAGACATATTTTTTCAAATAGCTTTCGATCATCTTTAACCGGAAAGCCCCATTCATTGTCGTGGTAGTGAATATAATCCGGCGTTACACCACTCCACTTACAACGAAGTTTGCCGTACTCTCCCTTAACGATATTTTGCATTGCCCTATTCCTTTTATTTTGTTGAGAATTTCTTATCTAGGAATCTTATAACAACAGCAATGCCATGCAAAGTAAACCATTGTAGCTCAACAAACACTTTGTGCTCTCATTACAAACAACAAGCTTTTATCCAATATAGTAAAGGCTATAAAAAAGATACATGCATAAAACATAGTTTTTTCTAGAGTTTAGAACATCAATCTTCCCAAACAGGCTCTAAACAAACAATATAAAACCTATATTGTACTCTAATCCCCAAACAAAAACTCTCCTGAGAGTCTATGCAAAATAGATGTCCTTGGACCTGATTTATGTAAAGACAGTGGCGTTTTAATAGCATCTATCCAATAAACAAATTATTGTGAGAAAAATGTCATTTTTTGATAAATTGTGTTTTATAGGGAAAACTACATATGAATTCCATAAGACCCACACTTACAAAAGGCACGTGTGAAAAAAAATGTTCTTATCGTTGATGTAAAATATAAACAAAAACTTCAAATTTCAAATTGTGAGATCAAGTCTCCACTTGAATTTGTCCTTGAAGTACCTGAAAAAGTTCCAGCCAAAGTATTTAATATCTCTTCTGATATGGGATACCAAGAAATCGGTTATTACGCTTCCCTTCTTGCGATTGCCAGAAACAACAAGGTGTTACCTGAACCCAAAATATTACAAAATTTAAAAGACCGACAGTTT
>JAGRMV010000204.1 GCA_020441045.1 Deltaproteobacteria bacterium
TCTTCAAAGCATTGATGACATGCGTTTTACCTTCATTTGCTCATCCAAGAGAAAGAACATGCACCACTGCGCTTTTTTTCAGCAAAGCCTCATCTCATTAACCTACTGTTTTTACATGACTTTATTTTGGCATGGCTTTTGTATACTTTTCAACAACCGCTGGCCCATCCAGCAAGGGGGAAAATGTGAAAAAAACATGTGCAACATACATCGGACTTATCGCTCTATCTTTATTCATCCAAGCTTGTGGTCAAGAATCAACTTTTTCAGGAACATCTGGCGAAAAAACCAAAAAAGAAAACACCGTCCAAGAAAACCTTCATCTCAACAGCGTTGCTCCACAGCAAATCTATCATGGTGATTGTGAGGCGATTGATCTGCATATCACGGATGAAAACAACCAAACCACAAAACTTGCGCAAGATCAACAATTTGACATCACGGTGGCGCAAAATGCAAAAGTCTATACGGACATGCTATGCCAACAACAAGTACAAAGCTTTAACTTCCCTTCCGGCTCTAGCGCAAAAACCTTATTCGTGCGTTCACAAACTGGAACCCAAGCCAAAGTTGAAATCAACGCGCAAAGCAATCGCGTTAGTGGAACAAGCATTCATATCGATCTAAAAAACATCGCCAGCGATATTGCCATACTAGGGCCATCAAACATGGCCATAGACGCCTGTACTCCCATTCATGTCAAAGGCATCGACAGCAAAGATAACATTGCTTACTTTCGAACAACAAAAACGTTTGATATCATAACCGCATCCGGCACAAATTTAACCGCCTACGCAAACAGTAGTTGCAGCCAGACCACCCATCAAATACAATTTGAAAAAGATGATATTGAACATACCTTTTATCTACGGGGAACATTGTATGGTTCAACTTTCGTCAAACTCACCGATCAGGACGTACAATTTACTGAACAAACCCTACAGATTGACATTGTCGAAGGGCCCAATCACCTGAAAATCTCTGGACCGACTTCGATCAGTGAAGACCAATGTCAACCCTATATAATTTCAACCCATAACAGCACAGGCACACTTGTGGCTGTTACTGCAACGCAAACCATCAATTTATTCTTGGCGAGAATCTATCCTGGCTTTGGTGAATCTGCTTTTACCAATGTATATAGCGACAATGCTTGCAATAACAGCATTGCGATGGTCGATATTCCAGCCAAT
The DNA here is from genome assembly GCA_020441045.1 of Deltaproteobacteria bacterium. Classification (GTDB taxonomy): domain Bacteria; phylum Bdellovibrionota_G; class JALEGL01; order JALEGL01; family JAGRMV01; genus JAGRMV01. The sequence continues at coordinate 1,194 of JAGRMV010000204.1, forward strand.
ATGAATCAAACCACGGTCTTTGTCAAAGCCACCCAACCCGAAACTGTGCAACTCAAAGGGCAAACTTCCGGCGCCGTCCTCATCCAAGACCTCCATACCATTCAAATTTTTCCAAATACCACATATACCTTGGGTATCATCGGACCTGACCCTGCTTATACTGGAACCTGTGTAGCCTATTCTATCGCACCACAATTTTCTGCAAATCAATTACCTCCTGTCAGCGTACTCTCCGTCTCTGCAACAGGATCCGGTATCGACAACAACGTCTACAGCGATAACAACTGTACCAACAGCATCACTTCCCTCAACATTGGTGGCAGTACTTTACCCGCTACCATCTATATCCAAACTACAACCGTTGGCGGAGCAAGCATTGATATCACCGATGGCAATAATATTTACGCGCCACAAAATAAAACTGTCAATGTCATCGACACGCCAGCACCACCAAACCACTTGACCATTGTTTCACCGAGCAACGTTGAAGGCAACCTTTGTACACCGATGTCTGTCGAAATCAAGGATGCTTCGGGTAACACTGTGCCATTGTTACAAAATGAAATGCTAACCTTCTCTGGAGATATCACTGAGACCACACCCGCTTTCGCGATCTATACCAATCCCGGCTGCACCACCAACATCGCGCAAAACAATTATCACCTTTCACTCAATGCCGGGCAAGATGGGATCAACCTCTTTATAAAAGGTTTCAGTGTCAGCCAAAAAACCATTCAACTTGAAGGAAGTACATTAGGTAGTGCAAGTCGAAACATATCTATTGATATAATTGATGAAATCACCATCAGCAATTTTGCCTATCCGCAGCTAGAGACGACAGGTTTGGCCCGTTTACTGCGCGTACCAACCGAGTACGAACAAGTCAGTTTGAACCAGTGTCAGAAAATGACCATCAAAGCGCAACGTGGTGGTTCCATCACATCGTTTGTCAATAATACCGAGATCAGTTTTACTCCATCCACGCTCAACAGCATCTATATCTACACTGACAATCAGTGTAACACTCTGGCTGATACCAGTACTCAAAGGACCATTGCTGCTGGTCAATCTTCAAAAGATTTTTATATCCAATTCAAGAACACCCATGGACATGTAAATTTGCTTGTACAGACCGACCATGCCGAACCATTCAGCGATCAAAAAGATATTTTCATTCATCATGATTCAGGCATATACGGCAAATACAAAAATGATACAAATATTGTCTCTGCCGAACATGTATACGGAAAACCATATGCTTTTGGCGATAAAATCTTCTTTGTCAAAAAACTTGATGGAGTATATAGCACCATTGTTGTTTGTAGGATGGTCAACACCTTACTACCATGTCCTAATACTGATTTTGAACAATTTCTAGGTTCCATCGATACAATTGAACAAGATGGCTCTCACCTTTTAATTGGTGGCAGGTTTACCAATTACGCTGGCTTAGGCTATAGCCACATCGTGCGCATTTCTAAAGAAGGTGTTGTGGATACAACCTTTCCACAAATGACATTAACTGGATCAACAAACTCTCGAATTACAAAGATCAAAAAAATTGGAAGCGCCTTCTATGTTACTGGGCTTTTCAAAGCTATCAATGGACATATCAGTCGTGGCTTGATCAAAATCAATCCTAACTTTTCTATCAATACCAACTTTACTGTTGGAGATAGTGGGATCAATGATGGTTACAATTTAGGAACATTTGAATACGAAGAAGCTCCTGCATACGACATGATTGATGGCAGTATTGGCTGTATGATCGTGGTAGGGAATTTCAAAAAATACAAACTACTCACGGTAGATTCGATTGTATCGGTTAGCACGACCACCGGCGCCCGTTGTACCAATTTCTCTCCTACCGCAGGAGCGAAAATGAACGATGGTAGCACCGGCACCATCAGAAATATCATCAAAGCCGATGGCTTTAACAGTTACATCATCGCTGGAACATTTGATTCTTATGGTTCGCCGCGCAAGAACATCACCCGTATCGACGATACAGGTAACAATTATTTGACCAGCTTTGCCACCAAATTGTTTGGCACAGTTAAGCAAATCAAAAAATATCCTGGGCAAGACTGTATCGTTGCCGTGGGTTCATTTACCTCCGCCCAGACCGATGGTACTACCATTGGGACGAATATCGAAGCGGTTTCTTTTGACAGCGATGGGCATTGGAATACATCATGCAGTGCCAACAACGGTTTCCAAACCATCGACATCGAAACCGATACGCTTTCGACCATCGACTTTGTCAATCGCCCTGATCCAAGCGGCAACAATGAAGTGCAAGTGATGCTATGGGGTCCAGAGTACCAACATACCTATGCAACCGG
>JAGRMV010000205.1 GCA_020441045.1 Deltaproteobacteria bacterium
CTGCAATTGCATCCATACAAATAATTGATTTGTTTACGCAAGATCTTGTTATTATTTAGTTTCCAAGTAGACTATCAGTAGAAGGTTAGAGAACGCGATTGATAAGTAAGAAAATATATTTTTTTTTTTTTTTTGTTGTTTGTGGTTTGGCAGCGGTCATTGTTTTTTTTCTTGCTCAAAACCGGAATAAAATATCGACCGGTTTCAATAGTGATGTAAAAAAAATAACTACATCGAGCTGTGATGACAAAACTAAAATCAAAGATTTTCAAGTACAGAGCTATAGTGATCATGCTGTCGTCTTGCAGTGGTTAGAATGTAATCCTGGACATTATACAATTCGTGGCCAAGAAAACGGAATGGATCTGTGGACAGACTTTGTCAAAGATACATCATCTTTAGGGTCTGAAAATGGCATCCAAAACCTTACCATCGGGCACCTCAACGCTGATACCCAATATCGATTCGAGATCCTTGATGCTGGCGGGAATGTTGTAAGTAAACTAGATTTTTCTATATCGGGTAACTTGTACTCAGGTACACAATATACGGGCAACACTTACTACGTTTCTACCAAGGGCAATGATGGCAATGCTGGCACAACAGTGTCTGCGCCGATCAAAACATTGGAAAAAGTTCAGCAAATTTTGGATACGGCGCGTAGTCCAATTAATATCTTATTTGAGACTGATGGAGAATGGGTGGGGTCACTTACTTTACCTGATATCCCTGGTGCAAGCATTAACTCACCTGTACAGATTGGGGCCTATGGTCATGGTAATTTGCCACGTCTTGTTGGTTCTAAAAATATGAACCAAGCACCTTGGATTGACAACGGCAATGGTACCTATGACCTCTCTATTGATTTACCGGGCGTTGGCGCATTATTTATCAATCATCAAATGCACTATCCGGCGCGAAGTGCACTTTTGCGAATTGTCGATGGAAATAGTACTTCATTGAGCGCTGAAGGTTTATATGGTCTGCTTATGTTTGATGGTATGCAAATATCTTTTCGTGGGACGCACTGGAGTGCAGATCAGCGTAATGTTGATCAAATTAGCCAGGGCGCGGTGAATGGAAAAAATGTAGGAACGGTGACTTGGAAAGTGATGAAAAATCTTCCTAACAAAGGGACAATCCACAATGGTGCATACCTATACAATCATCCTGACTTTATGCGTGATCTGTATGATTGGACCTATGATACCTCCAAAAATGTTTTACAACTTCGCGCAGGCACCAATGGTTTTCAGCATGATATCAGAATCCCTCAACATAATTATGGTTTGATTGTCATTGGGGATCATTATCGTATTCGTGACCTCGGATTGCATTACTATCATAAGGATGCAATATTTTCCGAGGGTACTGATTTACATGTTAGTTACAATGAACTCAGTCATAATTACAACAGCGGTTTATATGTTTATGGTTCTAAAACCGATGGTTTAGAAGTATCGCATAACCGTATTCACAATATTTCTGGAGTAGGTGTATTTGGCCAGCGTTCAAGTTTTTCGCGTGTTACGTACAATGCAATATTTGATATTGGCGACCAAGCTTGGGGTCGTGCAACAGGTTTAGATGGGCAGCTTGGGGCCGCTAACAATCAATTTTTAACAGGGATTACATTTTATTCGACCCAGAGCAATTATATCGCCTATAATCAAATTGAAAATGTTGGATATGTGGGTATACGCTTTGATGGAAAAAATCATATCGCTGAGTATAATCAAATCATCGATCCTTTGCGCCAACTATCAGATGGTGGCGGAATATATTCATTCCAAGCTGCCAAGGCAACGTATCAAACCAAAGAAAACTTGATCCAAAAAAATATCATCGACAATACCCAGGCCGATAACCAGGTAGGGTACAAAATGGACAAACCCAATGCCAAGCTTATGCATGTCGGTATTTATATGGACAACAATAGTAAAACAACAAAGATTTTAGATAATACAATCATCGGATGCACAGACATATGTATTTTGCTCAATCGCCATAATGATGGACATACCATCGATGGTAATATTCTTTATGGTGAAAATAAAATTTTGCAAGTCACCCGTGCACAAAAAAACACTTTCATACAGTCAGAAACAATGTCTTGGTTGGACTTACTGATACTTCCTACTTGATGTACTTTCTTAATCAAGGCAAGTATCCATGGGATTCTGGTATTTATGAAGGTAATCAATACATCAATCCATATAATAGATGGACAGGTAGAGATCAAAGGCATCCAAAGCAAGATAAATATACTTATAAACAGTGGGTATCATATATTAACGAAACCAACTCACAACTTCTATTAGAGGGATGGAATTATGAAGGGTTAGACATCGCCAAAAAAGACATGCAAGTTTTGGTGAACCATTCCCTTTTTCGCAAAACATTTGCGCTCATACCTGGCTACGAATCCATGCCCCGACACAACAATCAGCAAAGCCGTACTATTGTATTGTCACCACATGAAGGCGTTGTTATGGCTAAACAATAAAAGAGAGAAGTTTTAAATCAATCACCACTGCCAATGATGATCAAATTGGATCGAGAGAGTTTCATGCCGCCATCGCTATGTCTGGATTCGATAAACGAAATAACAAATGTACAGGGATCACTGCTATTGTCACGCAGGTCACCGAAACTGATTGCAGAATTATTCACACGCATGTTGCCCATGCCAATGGTTAATGTCCAATGATAACCACCTCCATTGCCAGAAGTGGTAATGCCAAAATCAGTGACACCGGTTCGATCGACTGCCTTTTCGTTACATGAAGATGAACTGCCTGGATTCATATCTCCAAAACCAATGCGAGGATTGCGTTCTCCTGAACCAGGAACATGCCAATTGTTTTCCTCATAACTTGCACCATAGGTCCGATAAAAAAAATACAAGGGTTGACCAATCGTAAAAGGATGGCCCAATTGTTCATAAGTTGAATAATATAGTCCATCATTATCTTGAACAGGAAAGCTATAGTCAGGCGCATACGGAGAAGAACCCTTGGTCATGACTTGTACATAGGACGAGAGTGATCCTGATCCCCCACTGGCAAAGTGTTGATTTTCGGCATAATAAGCCATTTGCATATCTTGGATATTTTTTAAATTAATAATACCTTCTGTCATTCGAGCTTTACCCTTGAATTTTGTATAGCCTTGCACGGAGATACTGACCAAGATACTTGTGATCAAAAGTGTAGTCATCAACTCGATGAGAGTAAACCCCTTAGAATGTAACTGTCCTCTCACAATATTATTATACCGAATTATGTCATTATAAGTTACTGTTATTTTGATGTTTTTTAGAAAGTGGAATTTTTATTTCCGGTTTTATAAAATTACATCTGTTAAATTGCAAAAAGTGTTGTAACCGTTTGCTTCACACTTTTGCAATTGTAAATCAGTTGCTTCGTATCTCACGAATTTCTATATGAAATTTTTTTAAGAAAATCATATCAACTTTACAGACGCTCGGAACAATAGGTTCGCTAG
>JAGRMV010000206.1 GCA_020441045.1 Deltaproteobacteria bacterium
GGAGCCAATTCTTTACGCTTGGCATCTTCATAGATAGACTCTAGTATCTCCAATACTATTTCTTGGTCTCTAAAACTTAAAGCTTCGATATACTCACGAACAATTTTTGCATCAATTTTTAAAAACTCTTCTAGACTAGGAGCGCTGTAATATTCATAACCTTTAGAATACCTTGTACCATCTTTCATTTTACCTTTCTTTTGATCTACCTGTGGTTTTAAAAAAATTGCGATTCTAACCTTTTCATACAATTCATGATCTTTTGCAAGTTCCTTCATCATGATATTGATATTGTACTTTATACTTTCATCTTGCGAAGAGGAGGATGCAATGTCAAAAAAAAGGTTAGAAATATTTTCTGTTACAATTTGATCTATCGCATTTTTGAGAAATTGATTTTCGGCGCCGAACCTAGGCAGAAACCGAAGATAAGATTCATTTGTTTGATTGGGTGAGAGAATTCTTTTCTGTTCAAGCTCAAAAATCTCCAAAAACAATTGCTCCTTTATAGATTCAAGGAGTCTCTCATAAGACCTTAAAATATTACTTGATGCTCCTTTTAACATTCTCGCGGCATTTTTATCTATTTTTTCGAACTCTTTACCATACGCCTCCATTTTTTTCTTAAATTCTTCCAGTGAATAGTCTCCTTTTTTATAACCATCTACAATTGCCTGTAAAGTTCCTGACCAATCACGTTCCATGGGGACTGACATTGGAGTATTGGCAAGAAAAATACTTATTAAACTTTGATACTTCTCAGCCGAAGTGTTCCCATCTAAATTTCCGTATTGAAGGATATTAGCCAAACTTTGAAAGGTTTGTTTCTTTTTTGAATCTTGAACTGAACCATCACTTAGATATTCAAACACGCTATATTGTCCCCTAACTTCACCATTATCGTTTTTTACCTCAGGTAAGGAAAACAATAGATCCTGAATAAGAGCATCACGAAGTGTTATATCAAGATTATAATTCTTGTGACTTGATAGAGTTTTAAGGTTTATAACCATCTTGAGCCACTTTTTTCCATATGACTCTTGGTAAAACTCTTTCTTAATAATATAAAATATCTCCTGCAAAACTTCATATCCATTGCTGATATATTTCTCTCTTTGTAAAACATTTTGTAGAGTCTGAATAAATGCGATTGTAAATTCCTTATTCCCATCTTCGTACGACCGAATAAATATATCCGAAGCTCTGTAAAGACCTTCGTTAAACGATAGAAAATATCGAATTGCTGCACTTTTAATTTTTTGGTTATCCACAAACAATAATTTTTCTATAGACTCGTCTACGACAGGATCAAGTAGAGCTGTAAGATCCTGTTGTTTGAAAATTGTCATAATCTTAATATATTTTAATTTTTCCTCCTGGGTACCCTCTTTAAAATTAAATGTATTCTTCAATACTTTTGAAGAGTTAATTTCTGATACAATAAAAGGTGGTGTTCTAGCGGATAGAGGTTCGATTTTTTCTTGCTGAGTCGGCGTATATGGTTCGATTACTTTAAGCTCTAATTTGTCTTCTGCACGTGAATAACCTTGGGTTCGGTCTGGTATGTACGAACTTTGAATAGGGGTGAAATTGGCAACTGTTTCTTTTGAGTTGGTATAAGCCTTTAATTCTGTTTCTATATACTCCTGTGTAGTTTCGAGGTTTGAAATACCATTGTGATCTCCCAGATCGGTTGGTATAGCTAACCGATATCCATGTTTACTTAAAGACCGTCTTGTAGCTTCAATAATAACAGGAAGTGCAGCGTTATCATACCCCTGAATTTTATCTACCATTGCCACCTTGACTGTTTGGCCACTAGAATCTTTGGCTGTTCCTAAAACAATTGTTAGATGACCTTCGGAAGAACCATCTGATTTAGTAGTGGTAAAATATATGAACCCTTGCTCTAATGCTCTATCTAAGTAAGTCTCTGATGAGCAGTCATCACCTAACCCACCTCTAAAAGGTCCCTCAAGTATACTTAAGGCTCGTAATATAGACGTCTTGGTGCGAGTTTCTTTAACTTGTATTTTTGGTTTAACATCTTTAATCTTTTTTTTCGCTTCGCTAAGAAAATTGTTGTAATTTTTTTTATATTCGTATTCTACTTCTTGAAAAAATTCTTCAGGGTAATCATTGAGGATGCTATTTAAAATAGTCATCTTTTGTAAACCATCTGAAATTTTATATTTTTCTACAAGATCTTCATTAATCACACCCCAAGTATGTGCCAGATATAGAAAAAGCTTTTCGTTACCGGTACTTTCTAAATTTGTTTTGAGTGCTTTACCAAGACCTGTCCACCAAGCTTGTCTATTACTATACTGATTCACCCATTCTTGAATTTTTTGGATATCATTTTCAACAGTACCGGTCGCTAGCTTATATGCGAGAATCCAAAGGTTTTCAAGGTGCTCAACGTCCTTCCAAACATCGTAACCATCGTGCAAGGTTTGTAGTTTTACACTTAGGTCTCTGAGCTGTTTGAAGACTGATGTTATATCATCATGTGAATTATAAATAACTTGTTGTGTTTCGGTGAGATATCTAGAAAAATCATCTTTGCTTAAAGAAGGGTTTGCATTTAAAATTTCTATAATATTGGCTATATTTTTTATATTTGTTCTTTCATCGTAGGGGAAGGCACTTGAAATATACGCATTGAATAGTGCAACCTGATTTGGATCTGAAATATCGGGAAGTTGCCCATGAGAAAACTCAATAAAAACGTCTTCCACTGTCTGCGCGTGTACTTTAATGCTAAAACCGCATATTGTTACAAAGAAAAGTGAGAAAAAAACCGCTGGTCTCAATATATTTTTCAGCGACATGATAAAAATTGATTTTTGTGATCTGAGCTCCATAGTTACAACCTCATTTATGCATTTAAAGCCTAGGCAAAGCAAGAAGCATGCCTAATTTTTATCTAATAATTTTAATAGGTTGCAATTAAGCAATGGACATACTTGACTCAATTTCTTGAAAAGAAATGCTCGTTTTTTGCTCAAAACAGACCCCCTAATATGTTTTATAGCACATTACTACAAACTGATCTATGGTTATGATCGCGTTAACGTTGAAAGATTAAAGCTTCTTGCGGCAGCTCATTCTATATCCTATGATGGGAAAAACGCTTTTCCCCTATTCTATGAGCAAAGCTCATAGAATACACCCCTTTGCGCTTGAAAATTCAAATCATTCATCGACTTTTAATATCGCTAAAAACGCTTCTTGTGGCAGCTCCACATTGCCCAGTCGTTTCATGCGTTTCTTGCCCTCTTTTTGCTTTTCCAAGAGTTTTCTTTTGCGGGAGATGTCGCCGCCGTAGCATTTGGCGGTGACGTTTTTGCGTAGTGCGGGCTGGGTTTCACGGGCGATGACTTTGTTGCCGATCGCTGCTTGGATCGCAACTTCGAACATTTGTCTGGGGACCAGGCTTTTAAGTTTTTTGGCAAGCTCTCTGCCTCGAAAATAAGCATTG
>JAGRMV010000207.1 GCA_020441045.1 Deltaproteobacteria bacterium
TTTGCTTCCCTCAGCAAGACGAACAATGGCCTTCTTCCAATTGCTTTTCTTGCCTCTGTAGCGGCCCATGGTTTTGTTTTTACCACGTACAATCATGGTACTAACTGAATCAACTTTAACTTGAAATGCAGTTTCAATCGCATGTTTGATTGCATGCTTATTTGCATCCATAGCCACTTCAAAACTTACTTGATTGCTCTGCTCTTTCAACATCGTTGTTTTTTCAGTCAAAAGAGGTTTCTTTAAAACATTATATGCTTGAATCATGATGCCAACCTCTCTTCAAGAGATGTCAATGCTGATGTTGAAATCAGCAAGTTATTATAACGAAGCAAGTCCAAGACATTGATTCCGTCAACATCAATATACTTCGTACGCTTGATATTACGAACAGACTTGGCCAAATTCGCGTTGTTTTTATCAACAACCAGCGTATAAGTTGATCGCAAGTCACCCAAAAAAGCAATACCGTCTTTGGTCTTGGGGGTATCCAATTTAAACTCTTCAAAAACCACAATTTGGCCTTGTGCTTGTTTTTGACTAAGCGCACTGATCAAAGCCTTTGACCGCATTTTTTTGGGCAATTTATAGCTATAATCTCTTACACGAGGTCCAAAAACAGTACCACCACCTACGTGGTTAGGAGCACGTGTCGAACCCTGACGTGCATTACCTGTTCCTTTTTGTTTATAAGGCTTTCTGCCACCACCAGAAACATCTGAACGCTCTTTGGTTTTAGCTGTCCCTTGTCGCATGTTTGCACGTTGCATGATGACATTTTCAAACAAGAGAGCTTTTGAAACTTCAGCCCCAAAAACAGTTTTGTTCAAATCCACTGTTCCTTGGGATGTACCGTTTTGTTTTATGATATTAGCTTTCACGTCGCATCATCTCCTATAACATCTTGATTTCTACATCGACCCCAGCAGATAGATCCAACTTCATCAAAGAGTCAATGGTTTGTTGTGGAGGCTCTAGAATATCGATAAGCCTTTTATGCGTTCTAATCTCGAAATGCTCACGAGATTTTTTATCTACGTGCGGTGAGCGCAAAACACAGTATTTACTGATTCTTGTTGGAAGAGGAATCGGACCTGCAATACGCGCTCCAGTTCTTCTTGCCGTTTCAACAATCTCTGTGGTTGACTGATCCAACAACTGATAGTCATATGCCTTCAATTGAATTCTAATTTTTGATTCTTTGATTGCCATTTTAACTCACCTTTGCTTTCGCAATAATTTCTTCACTTACATTACTCGGAACAGGCTCATAGTGATCAAATTCCATGGTATAGCTTGCTCGACCTTGAGAATTCGAACGCAAATCATTCGAGTAACCAAACATTTCTGCAAGTGGGGTGTAAGCATTAACAACCTGCGCACCACCTCTTGGCTCCATACCTAAAATTTGCCCACGTCTAGAGTTTAAATCACCAATGATATTGGACATATAGTCTTCAGGCACAGTGACTTCTGTCTTCATAACAGGCTCAAGCAGAATTGCTTTTGCTTTCCGCGCTGCTTCTTTCATTGCCATAGACCCCGCAATGGTAAATGCCATCTCAGACGAATCCACATCATGGTAAGAACCATCTACGAGTTTTACTTTCACGTCAACCATCGGATAACCAGCCAACACACCATTATCAAGCGCATTTCTGATACCATTTTCAGTAGGCTTAATAAACTCTCGTGGGATCGCTCCACCCTTGATAAGATTTTCAAACTCGAATCCGGCACCGGTTTCATTGGGTTCGATTTCTATGACCACATGACCATACTGCCCCTTACCACCAGACTGCTTCGCATACTTGGTCTCTTGTCGAGTTGCTTGGGTAATGGTTTCTCGATAAGCAACTTGCGGTTTACCGATATTGGCTTCTACTTTGAATTCACGTTTCAAACGATCGACAATGATTTCTAAGTGTAATTCCCCCATACCACTGAGCAAAGTCTGACCTGATTCCTGATCGGTCTCGATGCGAAGAGATGGGTCTTCTTGGCCGAGTTTATGCAAAGCCTCACCCATTTTTTCCTGATCACCTTTGGTTTTAGGCTCAACAGCAATTTGAATAACGGGATCTGGGAAAGTAATACTTTCCAAAATAACAGGGTGAGCTTGATCACATAATGTATCTCCTGTTGACACATCTTTCAAACCAACGGCTGCAACGATTTGCCCTGCACTTGTTTCTTCAAGCTCTTCACGCTTGTTTGCATGCATCAACAACAGGCGTCCCAAACGATCTTTCAAACCTTTAGAGGCATTATAAATATTTGATCCAGCAGAAATTTGACCTGAGTAAACACGCAAAAAAGTCAAATGTCCGACAAATGGATCCGTTGCAATTTTAAACGCCAAAGCGGCAAACGGCTCATTTTCATCAACATTACGAATAATTTGCTTTTCTTCATCCTTTGGATCTGTACCAACAATGGAAGGCACATCCAAAGGAGATGGCAAGTAATCAATGATTCCATCTAGTAACTGCTGCACTCCTTTGTTTTTAAAAGCAGACCCACAAAGCACCGGTGTAATCGTTCTTTCTAGTGCGCCTTTACGAACTGCAGCTTTGATTTCTTTAACAGAGATTTCAGCGCCTTCAAGAAATTTTTCCATGATGGCTTCGTCAACTTCAGACAAGGCTTCCATCAATTTTTCGCGCCACATATTGGCTTCTTCTTGAAACTCAGCAGGGATATCTATAATTTCAAATTTTGCCCCTAAGGAGTCATCATCGAAACGAATCGCTTTCATTTGCACCAAATCAATAATCCCTTTATGGTTTTCCTCTTGTCCTAGCGGAAATTGCAAAGGTGCTGGATTGGCACTTAATCTCTCAACCATTTGATCAACACAGAATTTAAAATTTGCACCCGTACGATCAAGCTTATTGACAAATGCAATACGTGGCACTTTATACTTGTCAGCTTGTCTCCACACAGTTTCAGACTGTGGCTCAACCCCAGCAACACCATCAAAAACACCAACCGCACCATCTAAAACACGCAAAGCGCGCTCCACTTCAACTGTAAAGTCAACGTGGCCAGGTGTATCAATGATGTTAATACGATGATCTTGCCAAAAACAGGTTGTTGCGGCAGAAGTAATTGTAATACCTCGCTCCTGTTCTTGCTCCATCCAGTCCATCGTTGCACTTCCTTCGTGCACTTCACCAATTTTGTGAGACTTACCTGTATAGTACAATACACGCTCTGTTGTGGTGGTTTTACCAGCATCAATATGCGCGATAATTCCGATATTTCTAACTTTATTTAATGGAACTTTCATCTTGTTTCCTCAATCTTCTTACCAACGATAATGAGCAAATGCTTTATTAGCTTCAGCCATTTTATGAGTATCTTCTTTTTTCTTAATTGCTGCACCTGTGTTATTAGCATCATCGATTAATTCGCCGGAAAGACGTTCGTTCATAGTTTTT
>JAGRMV010000208.1 GCA_020441045.1 Deltaproteobacteria bacterium
ATATGCGGATTCCTTTAATTAATGGTAGTAACGGTTCAGATGAACACCCTACACAAGCGCTTGCTGATTGGTATGCATTACTTAAATGGAAACCTGAGATAGCTTATACATCTTTGCCCGAAAGCGAAAAAATTCATCTAGGTATTATTGGTACGCCTAGTAATATGCGTTCGGTCAAAAGTTTTTTGATTCTTTCTTTGTTATTTAAAGAAAATATCAAAAAAATTACCATCGTTTCCGAATTAGCCGACCCATTTGGAGAAGATGTGCAAGACTTTTGTGATGCCAGTCCCGTTCCGATTGAAGTCATCAATGACTTGCAAGAAGTTATATCTAGCTTAGATGTCATATATATGAACATGATTGCCTTTTTAGGGGATGGATACCGTGATATAGGGTCAAACTTCCATCTTTCTACAGCCTCACGCATAAAAAAGAATGCGGTTATTATGCATCCACTGGCTCGCAAGAAAGAACTCGATATGTCATTAGATGATACAGATCACAATCTTTATTTTAACCAAGCAGATGGAGCTGTTTTTATTCGACAAGCTTTGCTGTTAGCCATCTTTGATCGGGTTGACAAGATTATTCCGAGAGACTTTATTCAAAGATAGAAAGGTATTTTTCATGTGTGGTATTGCAGGGTTTTGGAACCCTCAAAAAAAACAAAGTCAAAAATCTGTGATAGAAAATATGGCCAAAGAACTTCATCATAGAGGGCCAGATGGAAGCGGCTATCATATTGATCCTTCTCAAGGTTTACACATGGGACATACTCGCTTATCTATTGTAGATTTGAACAGTGGGGATCAACCAATTTCTGATCAGAAAGCAAAGCTTACGATCACTGCCAACGGTGAGTTTTATGATTACAAGAAAACAAGAGGGTTACTCAAGACCCAAGGCTTTGATTTCGTCACCAAATCTGACAGTGAGATCGCATTAAAACTTTACCAAAAATATGGTTTGAATTTTGTTGATCACTTGCGAGGGGAGTTTGCCTTTGCTTTATTTGACGAAAAGAAAAAGCGACTTGTTTTGGTTCGAGATCGTTTTGGTATACGCCCGTTGTTTTATCATATTCAAAACGATGCAGTGTTTTATGCATCGGAAATCAAAGCGTTGTTTCAACATCCTGATGTCCCGCAGGATATTTGTAAAATGGCGCAGTTACACCAAATGATACAGGTTACTTTGCCTGGGCAAACCCTTTATAAAAATATCCATGCACTGAAACCAGGACACATGCTTGTTATAACTGATAAAGACGGACATTTAAAAGTAGACGAAAAGCAATACTGGGATGCAGACTTCCCCCCACAAGGACAACATCAAAATGCTTCGGATGAAGAATTGATTGAGCAAGTTCGTGAGAAACTTGTAGAATCGGTTTCTTTTCGTTTAGAGGCGGATGTGCCGGTAGCCTGTTATTTATCTGGTGGGATTGATAGTTGTTCAATTTTAGGTATGGCGGCAAGCATACAACAGTCACCTGTGAAGGCGTTTACAATAGCATTTGATGATCATCGATATGATGAATCTTCAATGGCATCGCAAATGGCGAAGATGGTAGGTGCGGATCAAGATATTTTAAAAATAAGTACAAACAAATTGTATGGTGAAAACTTTGAAAAAGCTGTGTGGCATTCTGAGAGAACTTTTTATAACACATTAGGTGTTGCAAAAATGTTGATGAGTGAACATGTCCATAAACAAGGAATCAAAGTTGTGATAACAGGCGAAGGTTCTGATGAAATATTTGGTGGATATGCGGCCTTTAAACAAGATATGTTTTTGCATGATCCGAAATATCTCGATCCAAAATACCAACGCAAATTAAAACAAAATAATAGAATTTTCAGTGGCTCTATTTTAGCTGAAAAACCTGTATCCCATATCGCCTTTGAACAAAAAATGGGGTTTACACCTTCTTGGATTCAGCCTTGGATATTGGTTTATGAACAGGTTAAAAGTTTATTACATGAGGACTTTGTATTTGAACTTCGTGGTTATGATCCTATTGCTGCAATTGCCGAGTGTCTAGATTCGTCTCAAATTGAAGGTCGGCACCCGCTTGATCGGTCGCAATATAGTTGGATGAAAACAATGCTAGAAGGCCAAATTCTAAATTGGGGTGGAGATCGTGTTGATATGGCCCACTCCCTTGAATCTCGCCCTGCATTTCTAGATCATCATGTGGTGGAAATGGCTATCAATATAGATCCACATACAAGAATTCGTGATGGTATTGAAAAATGGATTTTGCGAGAAGCAATGAAGAATATCTTACCCAAAGCGCTGTATGAGAGAGAAAAATTTGCCTTCATGGCGCCTCCGGCCATGTCACCAGCAAAAAAAATAAACAACTCTAAAGCATTGCAAAAAAAATACTTACACCCTGGAAAACTTGATGAAGTGGGTCTATTGCATGCAAGTAAGTTTGAAACCTACCTCGAAAAAAACTTGAAAGATCAGGCATTGAGTACAAGAAGGGATATTGTACTTAATCACGCATTAGGCATGCATATTCTAAGTTAGCAAGGGATGTAGATCCTAGATGTAGGTCTGATTTTCTTCCTACTGTTTTGTATGATTTGCGTTGGTTTTTTGAAGTTATAGGTTTGTTGTAAGAATCTCCTCCGAAATACGTGATAGTAGTTGGTTGAGCTTTTCCTTTAAATCGGTGGCCGCTGCGTAGGGTAAGTAAAACTTTCCACAACCCAGATCCACAATCACATATCCCCCAGGTCCTTTAACAACGTGTATTTTCTCTATTTTTTTGCACATAACACGAGTGTACCAGATTATTAATAATAATGATAACTATTATCATTTATGTATGGATGATTGTACGACCGTAATACAATGAGTGCAGATTAGGGTGTTGTAAATGTCCGAACAAAAATCTTGCCCGTCGTGGCGCTGAGTTCTTGGCCGCTGTATGCGATAGAGGTGTCACAGGTGTTTTTTGCCGGAATGAGTTGAAGGTCATTCAATAATATTGAGTCTTGCGCAAATGGTTGCCCAATCGAGTGGGTCCATTTTCCTTGTTTGTAGGTGCTCAGAAACAATTTCCTTGCTGTGGGCGCAAAGGAAATTTCTCGCCGTGCGATGATCATTTCATCGAAATTGTTCATCGCAACCTCAATCTCCGATATACGCTCACCGATAGGGCCGATTCTTTTTGCAGGACTTGTAGGCTGATCCCAAACGTCTGTAAGGACATCAAACCGGGCTGCATACATGGAATAGTCATTGTTTGCGTCTTTTTGTGCCCAGGCTAGTCCGATATTGCCTTGTAGGTCGATATCCATATCAAATTTGACAACGTCGCCTTTTGATAAAAAAGAGAGTGCATCCGTATAAGCCATGGGCTCAGACCAGGTCATGTTGTGATACGTCCGGACCAAAAGGCCTCCAAGATTTGTATTG
>JAGRMV010000020.1 GCA_020441045.1 Deltaproteobacteria bacterium
TGAATACTTTTCTCTATTGTACTTTGTTATTACTCTCTATCACATGCATACCAACTTGGGCAGATGCAAAAACCATCACCCTTCTACCTGGTCACCAAGAGGTTATTACTGAACTCGGCATTCAAACAGTATCTATGGGTGATCCTACAGTGGCTACCGTCAATGATCCTGGCAATGGCAATCAAATCATTGTCACCGCACAAAGCCCAGGCGAGACCAATCTTATTCTCTGGAAAAACACGGGCGAGAAAGTCCAATATACCATCAAAGTCCGAGGCAACACGAAAGGACAAAAGTCCGACATCCAACGATTACTAGGAGATATCGAAGGTATCAAAATTTATACTGCTGGGCAGGCCATTATCATCGAGGGAGAATTATTTCGAGGAGAAGACTTAGAGCGCGTCCAGCGGATATCGAATATATATCAACGCGTCAAAAACTATACCAAGGTTCATCCCAAGGCCCTGGAAACCTTTGAACAAATCGTCCAAGAAAAATTGCAGCAAGATATCTTCAAACAAATATCCGTCTCACGGGCCGGTGACACACTTTTTCTAGAAGGATATGTGCACAATGCAACAGAGAAAGAAAGAGCACTAAAAATTGCGCAGAATATTTATTTTAAAACTGCGAGCCATATCAAAATTGGGGTAACGTCCCAAAATCAAGTTTGGGTAAGTTTACAGTTTATGGAGGTCATGAATGACAAACTTGATGATATCGGTTTATCATGGCCAGATGCCATTGATATCCAAAGCAATGTCAGTGCGCAACAATTCCAATCTTTGAGTTCTACTGTTTCAAGCAACATGGGGGTCACGCTTAAAACCATGGTGCGCAAAGGACAGGCCAAAATTCTTTCTAATCCGAAGTTGCTGGTCAGAGATGGCAAGAAGGCTACTTTTGATGCGGGGGGAGAGCTCCCGATTCGTTTGGTGTCAGAACGCACTGCCGATATTTTATTTAAATCATATGGTTTACATATTGAAATTGATGCGACAACCGATCAAACGGATAATGTATTTTTGGACATTCAAAGCCGCATCAGCGATTTAGACCTTTCTACAAATATAGACGGACTACCGGCGATCGTTGAACATAAGGTCAATACTTCTCTAGACATGCAATATGGTCAAACTGTTGCACTCGCCGGACTGATCGAAAGTAGAAGAAGCAAATCGACCAAAAAATTTCCCTTTTTAGGACATGTGCCTATTTTGGGTGAGCTATTTAAAAGTCGCAATTTTCGTAACAATCATTCTGAGTTTGTTGTTTTTGTCACCCCCTATCGCGGCAATGCCAATGCGCCGGTGCATCAATATGAAAAATCCCATATGGACCATCGCTATCACGCCATGGACCAAAAACTAAAATTTTCTATTTTGGATTAAAAGGAGACGTCATGCATACACACGCAAAAAACACTCTTAAGCAAAATATCATGGATAGTTTACTGACGCTCATAGACATAAGATCCTTCGATCCTGGTCAAATCAAAGAACCTTTGTTTCAATCAGAGCTAAGAACAAAAATCATACATCACCTGCAAAAAAATACCGATCCATTGGATACAACCATTATGACCGAACAGATCATCGACGAAGTCATGACCGAAGCACTTGGATTGGGTCCCATTGACCTGCTGCTCAAAGATCCAAATGTTTCAGAAATCATGATCAATGGGCACAAGGAAATTTTTGTCGAGCACAAAGGTCAAATCAAATACACCAACTTTTCTTTTATTTCAGATCAATCTCTCTTATCCATTATCACCCGAATCATTTCCCCTTTAGGAAGACGTATTGACGAAACTTCCCCCATGGTCGATGCCCGACTTGAAGATGGTTCTCGTATCAATGCCATTATTCCACCGGTTTCTTTGATCGGTCCGGTCGTCACCATTCGAAAATTTGAAAAACAAAACCTTAGTCTGCAAGGATTGATTGAAAAAGGCAGCATCACTCTAAGTGCTGCCAAAATGATTGATTTCTGCGTCCGTGAGAAAAAAAACATCATGATTGCCGGTGGGACAGGCTCTGGCAAGACCACGCTGTTAAATGCCTTTTCCCAATCTATAACACCCAATGAACGCATTATTACCATCGAAGATGCCGCCGAACTCAAACTCAGCCAAAAACATGTGATCTCGTTAGAGTCACGCCCTAAAAATATAGAAGATAAAGGTGAAATCAGTATACGAGCTTTGCTCAAAAACGCTCTGCGCATGCGGCCCGATCGCATTATTATTGGAGAGTGTCGTTCAGATGAGGCGCTGGACATGCTCCAAGCCATGAATACTGGACATGATGGATCCATGACCACGCTACATGCAAATTCACCTAGAGATGCCTTATCTAGATTGGAAACAATGATTATGATGGCAGGGTTTGAACTTCCCCTCAAAGCCATTCGAGATCAAATCGCAAGTGCAATTGATATAATTGTCTACGTTACCCGGTTTCCCAATGGCAACCGCATGGTCACACACATCACTGAAGTATGTCGTACCGAAGGCGATGTCATCTTAACGCAAAATATTTTCGAATATGACAAAAACAGCAAGACTTTGCGGTTTCAACAGCAACAACCTAATTTTTTTGCAGCGCTCCCAAAAGAGCTACAGCAAGAAGGTCATAACATTCTTTTTGGGAATACCTCATGTTAAGCGCTGGATACATTATGTTATGGGGATGCTTTTTATTTCTTGGTAAAAAAACCTTTACCTTTTTGTGCCGAAAGTACGAAACGCAACATAAAAATCGCATCAGCACACTCCATCAAAAAATGCGCAATCAGTTCATCGATACAAGTCCATCTACAATGCAAAAAAGACTCTATATACCATTACTTGTTGGCCTTATGATGAGCCTATTGACCCAAAGCATTGAGCTGTTTGCTCTATCTATTTTTATTTTTTTGTATATGCCATTTGCATGGATTGCATGGGTACAAAAAAAACGCCTGCAAGCCTTCCAAAAACAAATGCTTTTATTTTTTCCTTTTCTTTCTTCTGTATTGCGGTCTGGACACACGCTTGAAAAAGCCATCAAACAATCTTGCAAAAATACTCGACCACCTCTATCGCAAGAAATGGAGATTGTGCAAAAAGAAATGCAACTTGGCCATAGCTTTGAAGAGGCCATATCCAACTTATTAAAAAGAATGCCAGACCCAAGTCTTACCATGGCTCTAGCAGCAATCTCAGTTTCTAGAAAAATGGGAGCCAGCTTGGCCGAAGCCATCGACCATATTGCTATTCATATTCAACAACAAGCCAAACTCAAAAGCGAAATCAAAGCCTTAACTGCGCAAGGGAAAATGCAAGCTTGGGTAAGTAGCCTGATGCCATTACTCTTGATGGTGGGGTTACATTTGATCGCGCCGGGTTATATTTCTCCGCTATTTTATACCAATGTGGGCAAAATCGCTTTGCTCTATTGTATCGTTTCTATGGGGCTTGGAGGCATTTGGATTTATCACATTGCAACCAAAGAATATTTATAATGGAGAAAAAAATGGCGAACGAAACCATTCTTTATATCGGTATTTTTGGACTTGTCCTTTGCATCACCAATCTGCTGAGGCCATATTTCTTACAGTTTTTCTTATGGTTTAGAAGAAGTCTGTATCAAAGCAAAGGATTTGCAACATTTGAAAATACCATTCAACAAACGATGTATGCCCAAGGTGCAACATTTGAAAAAGTCGATACATTCCAAAAGCTATCTCTTCGTATTTTTTGGATCATCGTTGGCTTGGTGTTGCTAATCACAGTCTATACACAAAACTGGGCATTGCTCACGTTATTGATCCTCTACCCTTATATGATTTTTTATATGATCCGATTACAACTGCAAAAAAGAAACCAGGCAATTTCCAAACATTTTCCTTACTTTTTAGATATATTCATTTTATGCCTTGAAGCAGGCATGGACAGCATGCGTGCGATCCGAGAGATAGCGGCAACGCAAACTCAAACACCACTGTATCAAGAACTCACATGGACCATTCAGTTGACACAAATCGGTCAGCCTCTATCGGACGCGATGTTGCAAACTGCAAAAAGAACCGACCATCCGGATATCTTGATGTTAGCACAAAGCATGGCACAATCTGCCGAGTTAGGTAGCAGTTTAGCGTCCATCCTCCGGTTACAGGCACAAACACTCAGAGAAAATATTTTTAAAAACGCCCAGGCCCAAGCACAAAAAACGCCTGTAAAAATGCTCTTCCCACTTATTTTTTGTATTTTCCCTGTGGTCTTTATTATTTTATTTGTACCCATCGCGATCAGTTTTTTTTCAATGATGAGGTAAACATTTTTTGTTCACCCCATCATCCATACGCTAAAACTCTTTTAACTTTCGCTTTTGGCTTTTCGGATCACTACACGATAATCTGCCGCTGTCACTGGTAGTGAGATTTTCTTAAATGTCGTAACCTCACGGCGATGAAACATTTTGGGCTCCCAATTGGTTTTATCGACTTCAACACCATCACTATCTTTAAATACCACCTGGATATCTGCCCATAAATCTTTATTACGCTTATTTTGAATTTCCATAATGACTTCAAGCTGACCACTTTCTAATCGTCTGGTTTTTTCACTGACAACTTTCAAGTAAGGCTTATATGCACGATCCAATAAAAGCAGATGTTGTTCATTTTGGATCGGGGATGGATTCGACCCTACTTTTGCAGGTCCACACGCAAATAGTGAAAGAGCCAAGGCGGCCATGATTATATTTTTCATATTATTTCTCCTTATCTTTTGTTTGTTGATAACAATGTCTTGCCTTTTTAATGTAAATCTTTGGTTCAGAGGCCGTTCTTTCATCGGTCCAATTTTGCTGGACCAGTGGGTCGATACGTCTTGAATTGGTTAAAAACTGCAATTTATAATCATTCTTGCCTTCATACAGCTTAGAAGCGTCCCAGGTAATGTGCAATCTTGCAGGAAGCAAGCTCCACTGTCGTGTATCAGCCTGCGATTGATTGGCCAGAGCTAAAATACCTGCAACCAAAGCAACACCGCCATTATCGTTGTCTGCCGCTCCAACAGCAACAACAGTTGAAGCATCACGGATGGCACCTTTGGTCCCTTGCAAGGCCTCCTTTTTACCACGTTCATTTTCTTTGGCGTGAACATAAAGATCTTCGACTACCTTGGTACCACCGATCAAATTACCATTGTTATAAAGATTGGCGCCAAGAAAGGGAGAATAATCATGTTGATAGGTAATCAAGCTATTGCCAGGTCCAGTACGAACTTTTCTTGGGGCTTGTCCGGTTTCAACTACTACAATCGTATGAATCGAAGATAAATCTTTTGGACGTAGCGACTGCATCACATCTGAATATTTTTGTGCTTTCTCTAAAGAAATTTTGGCGTTGTCTTCTTGCCCTAAGATATCAAATGTTTTGGCCAATAAAAAATGTGCCAATGGAACTTTCTCATTTTTTGTTTTATCTGATTTAGTCTCACTGGCCAAAACAGCTTTTTGGAAGGCAGCCCTGGCGTTTTGATAATCACCTATATTAAAAAAAATCGCTCCTAAATAGATTCCTGCCATGGTTTTTTCAAAGGGTTCACCTTTATAATCGCGTGCCGCTTCGGAAGAAGCCATGCTGAGCTTACCACGCTTTTCATCTCCTAAGGTCCACATGTTAGATAATGCACGCGAACCATGCCGAATACCCAGACGCGTTTCGTCACTATGCACAGCAAAAGACAACAAAGCTAGATCAAACAAAAGGATATCTTTGTCTTTAACCTCTTTGCCTTTAAGTAGTTCAATGCCAGCGTCTTCTTGGCAAGATTCAAAATACTCTATTGCTTTGCTCGGGATCGATGTCGAGCAGTGGATAAAAAACAAACTCAAAAAAACAACGCTTAGTCTTCGTAGCGCACATATCACTTGGGTCATAAATACATCAACCTCATCAAATCATCGAAAGGGCACGCCCTAACGTGCCCTTGATCATGCAATTAATAATCATAAACGCCAGAAGAACCAACCTTTTTGGCTTCATACTCATCTTCCCAAATAATGACTGAATCATTGGCGTCGGTTAGACGAAAGGCATACCGGGTATACGTTGAACGCTTTTTACCAGCAACTTTATCAATCGAAGAAAGTTTACCCGTCAAAAAGTAATCTGCGCCTGAAACGCGTCCCTTGGCTTCACCACTATAGGCGCCTGCATCTTTCATATCTCGTTCATTGAATATTTCTTGCGAAAGTTCGCGATCCAAAAACAGCAACCGTCCTTGCGCGTTTTTTAACAACAATGTACGCATTTTTTCAATGAATAGATTTTCATTGATGATTTCATTGGTTTCATTTTTGACATCGGCAAACGCGATCCGTGGGGGAGTTTGGCTATTTTGCACTTGATACAACCCCAAAATCGCACGACTCATTTGCTCGGCAACTGCGTTTAAATCCTTGCTCGAAGTTTCGGTACTATCAAAATCATCCGTATCGATACCAACGCGTGTAGTTTTCCCTACTGAACAGGCAAACAATGGTACCAGTAACAATACAATCAAAAGTTTTTTCATCTTTCCTCCATATTCAATGTCACACAAAACGCCAGATCTGCTATTTTCATTGTCAATACTTATAGACTATAAAATATAATCCGCAGTACATTTAGCAATTTTTACACGACATTTTAGGTTTGTTCGTTTGGTATACCATTGAAAAAGCTGCATGCCAATGGTGTACCTGCATATAAAACCCTCATATCCTATAAACTTTTTTGCAATGTAACTTTGCTTTCCATCAGTATAGTCGATAAGCCTGAACATAAGATGAATACATCAAGGCCGGCTTAAAAAAATATGAACTTTACACATGTAGTGATATTTTGAATGCCTCCGGCTACATTCCAATGATTTTATAGATAGCAATATAGTGCGTTTGCGGGCTCACCTCGCATCATCAAGCAGATCAATTTCAAATACACTTTTTCTCATGTCTATGATAGACAGTTCGGCATGTCAAAATGGACAAAACAAGATCTGGAAAACATTGCCAAACTTGCCAAATTACGCATTCAACCAGAAAGCATGCATGATCGTTTACGTGAATTTTCCGATATTTTGGGGCATATTGAGGTACTCGAACAAGTACAGCTAGACCAATCGACCGAAACTACCTCCCAAACCCTTCAAATGTTTGCCGACACCCCACAGCCATGCCTACCGATTGAGGATGTTCTAAAAAATGCGACCCACGCCGACGTCCCTTTCTTTTTTATTCCAAAGTTTATTGAGGGCGGCAAGTCATGAGCCTTTATGAAAAACCCATTACCGAACTCTCCTCACTGTTGACAGAAAAACAAATCACCTCTGTTGAGCTCACAAAAATTTTTTTGGATCGCATTGATCAAACCAACCCAACACTCAACTCATTTTTAACAATCTCTCATGATATCGCTTTAGCAGATGCTGCAGCTGCCGATCAAAAAATACAATCAGGACAACCTACCCATCCCCTGTGTGGGATTCCCGTTGGCATCAAAGACATCATTTGTACACAAGACATCAAAACAACAGGCGCCAGTAAGATTTTAGAAAACTTTGTCCCCAGCTATGATGCGACGGTTATTGCCCATCTTCGTGAGATATCAGCTGTACGTATTGGTAAAACCAACTGTGACGAATTTGCCATGGGCTCAAGCAATGAAAATTCTGCATTTGCAAATTGTAAAAACCCATGGGATCTTTCGTGTGTTCCTGGAGGCAGCAGCGGTGGTTCTGCCGCAGCCGTAAGCAGCCGGCAAACCCCAACATCATTAGGGACCGATACTGGAGGATCGATTCGCCAACCCGCTTCCCTATGCGGCATTGTCGGTATCAAACCCACCTACGGACGTGTCAGTCGTTTTGGCAGCATGGCCTTTGCCTCAAGCTTGGATCAAATTGGGCCTTTTGCCAACACCATCGAAGATGCTGCGATTGTCTTAGACGCTATCAGTCAAAACTGCACACAAGATTCTACCTATCAAGGCAAACCCTACAATTATGTTCCTAAACATATTCATGCAGAGATCAAAGGTAAAACCATTGGCGTCGATTGGGCATTTATTGAGGCATATGCTTCAGACGAGGTCCTTGCAAATTTCAAACAACAAATTGCGTTTTTTGAATCCCTAGGCGCTGTAAGCAAAAACATCAGCATTGCCCATCAAAAGTACGCCAGTGCCTGTTACTATATCATCGCACCTGCAGAAGCATCGAGCAATCTTGCCCGTTACGATGGCATCCGTTACACGACCCAAAAAGGACAAGAAGGTGGATTGGATCAAATCTATGTTCAAAGTCGGTCCGAAGGTTTCGGAGCTGAAGTGCAGCGTCGCATTTTGCTTGGAACTTTTGTGCTCTCAGCAGGTTACTATGACGCCTACTACAACAAAGCCTGTCATATTCGAAACCGCATTCAGAATGATTACAAGCAAGCTTTACAAGAAGTAGATATCATTGCCACGCCAACAACGCCTGCACCTGCATTTAAATTAGGGGCAAAAACGAATAATCCACTCGAGATGTACCACGCCGACGTATTTACTGTTGCCATTCCATTGGCTGGCAATCCTGGCTTAAGTATTCCGACTGGTTTTAACAAAGATAATTTACCCTTGGGTATGCAATTGGTCGGTCGACATTTTGATGAAGAAACATTGTTCCAATTTGGTCATAAAATTCAGCGTGAATTCCAACATCACACCAAGGTCCCAACACTATGAGCACATTCATTCCTACCATTGGGCTTGAGGTCCATGCCCAACTTTCAACCGAGACCAAACTATTTTGCCGCTGCAAAAATCAATTCGGTCAAAAACCAAACCATAGCACTTGCCCTGTTTGCTTAGGTATGCCTGGGGCACTACCTACTTTAAATCAGCGTGCAATCGAATTTGCCACCCGCGCTGGATTGGCGCTGGGCTGTGATATTCAAATCACTTCTGTGTTTTCTCGAAAAAACTATTTTTATCCCGATCTCCCTAAAGGCTATCAAATATCCCAATATGACAAGCCTATATGCTTAGGTGGTGGTTTGGATACAGAGTTAGGCAGAGTCCGCCTTACCCGTATTCATGTTGAAGAAGATGCAGGCAAGCTTTTACACGGTGACAGCAAAGCCAATCAAAGTGAAGGATCGCTGGTTGACTTAAACCGCGCAGGAGTACCTTTGATTGAAATTGTTTCAGAACCTGACATTTCTAGTCCAGAGCAAGCCGTTGCCTATTTAAAAAAGTTACGCACAATCCTGCGTTATATTGGCGTCTGTGATGGCAATATGGAAGAAGGTAGCCTTCGTTGTGATGCCAATGTTTCAGTACGTCCCGAAGGTGAAACCAAGCTGCGCACCCGTGCAGAAATCAAAAACATCAATTCCTTCCGTTTTGTTCAAAAAGCGATCGAATTTGAAATCGCACGCCAAACCGAAATTTACAAACAAGGTGGAGAAGTCTTGCAAGAAACCAGATTGTTTAATACCGATAAAATGGCCACATTTTCGATGCGAAGCAAAGAGGAAGCCAATGACTATCGTTATTTCCCTGAGCCAGATTTGCAACCACTGGTTTTAAGCCAAGCTTTTATTGCAGACATCTCTGCCAGTATGCCCGAGCTTCCCGATGATCGCAAACAGCGCTATATGCAGACGTATCAACTGTCGGAATATGATGCCGGGGTGATCACCGCTGAAAAAGAAATATCTGACTTTTTTGAAGCCTCCATCGAACGCTATCAAACCGATGATATCAAAAAGATCAAAAAACTGACCAATACCCTTTCATCTGAAGTGTTACGTATCGTCAAAGAAACCAATACACCGATTGATCGTATCCAAATCAGTCCAGCTGATCTGGCCGAAACCATGAAATTGATCGATGCTGGCACCATCAGCGGAAAAATTGCCAAAGAACTACTCGATAAAATTGCGCAAACAGGACTGGCGCCAATGCAGATCATTGAAAAAGAGGGTTGGAAGCAAGAATCCGATCCAGATGCCCTTAAAAAAATTGCCCAAGCTATCATTGACGCCAATCCAGAACAAAAACAGCAATATCTGGCAGGCAAAGACAAACTTTTTGGCTTTTTTGTCGGGCAAGTCATGAAAGAAACCAAAGGCCAAGCCAATCCCAGCTTGATCAATGAGATTCTCAAAGAGCTCTTACAGCATTGATTTTTCTAGGGGTCAGACTTTTCATGCTCATAAAGAGTCGCAAAATGCTCTATTGCACTTTTATGTTGAAGCGATACAATCGTCAGACCATGAAAACAGTGATGTTTTGCCTTTTATTATCCGTCTTTGCTGCATGTTCGCAAAAAACACCCACAAGCATTGTCAATCAGCGTCAACTTAATCAGATGACCCCCAACATTGCTTATGTCATTTCTAGCTATGAAGACGCCTGGGAAACAACGCTTAAAATTATCCAGTATGATTTTTTACTACCGATCGAAATTCAAAATAAGGAGAAAGGTTTTTTTTCTACTGCAATGATCAAAGAGTACACCGATGATCCACCAAGACGTTACCGAATCAGTGGTGACCTTTCTTCCAATGACAAAGAAACCATGATCAAACTGTACAAATCAGAGCAAGTAAAGACGCCTGAAGGCGCTTGGAAAACCCGGCTCTCCAACCTTGCCCTTGAAATGAAAATGGTGAGTAAAATTCAATCTGTGTTAGAAAAAAAGTGAGTTTACACCGTAAATACACAATTGTGTTTTTGATAGGAGTTTGGCCATTGACAGTAGTAGGTGCAGAAAAGTTTTGTCTTACGCAAAAAGCTGATGTGATCATGATGAAAAACATCGGCAACTTGCAAGCGTTGCAAAATGTTGGTTCGGCTATGGAAAGTGCTACTATTGAAACCACAAGTGATGGATATTTTGTTCCCGCGTCTTTACCGGTAAGCACGTGTATTCACCTCAATCAAAATGAGGCCACAGAGCTTACGATCAACCAGCAAAGCAAAATGTATATTCCCTTTGTACAAATCGATGTAAAAAACTTGCGCAGCCAATACGGTTTACTCTCGGCTGGGGACCTCAGCAAGGGGACGCTTTCTCCTGCAACTCGCAATATATCGACTGAAGACATCTTACAGTACAAAGTCGACCCGAAAGCGACTATTCTATATGCTATCTGCCCGCCTGATCGCAGTGAAGTCTGCACGTTAAAAATCAAACATGCAGGAAAATGGGTCCAAGATAATGGACAAGATTTTTCTATGCAAGTACTCGCCCGATCCAGACGTGAACGTGGTGACGCCGCCAAGAGCCAGCGTCTGCTTAAAGATGGTGATACCCCGCAAGGCATTTATCAACTGTGGGGTAGTTTGTTTACAACCGACAAAAAGTTTGGCGCATACCCTCGGATCGACATTGACGGCATGCGCCCTCCGATGTATTTTGAAAAAACGGATTTGCAAAACTTTACTCGGGTTGTTCCGCAAGCAGTATTTGCTGATTATTGGATCCATGAATTTGCCATGGCACATGCCCTCGGACGATATCTATTTCGTATTCATGACAACAGTGTCGATCCAAATTTTCCCAATACCTATACCACGCCTATCACCAAAAAGATCTTCCGCGCCTCAGCAGGGTGTTTGAATACGGGAGACCAAATCCACAAATTGCTCACCGTGCTACACAAGCTTGGTATTTTTTCGCAAAAACAAATCCAAAACAACCAGCCTTATGGAAGACTTCCGAGCTTGGATCCACAAAATACATTTTTGGTTGTGATCGATCAAGAGATGTAGTGCCATCATCTCTTTTGCATCTCACATCACAAAAATGCTACCCATCATCTATTTCTCAGCATGTATGGTCATTTTGTTTTATATAGCAAATCTAGCTATGCGTATGTGGCCTGTATTCCGAAATGAGTACTTGCGTGGCTGACCAATGGAGGAATACAGGCCACATGCGGTCGCAATATAAAACTAAAAACCACTATATTTTAAATAGATCGATTGCCAATTTTCGTTGCATACTATGATCGACGATAGGTGCAGGATAATCTTTGCCCACAATACAATCGGAAGTTTTTTGTATCGCCAAAGGTGCTGCAGCTGGATGATGAATATATTTGTTCGGAAAATGCATCAACTCAACACAATACCTACGAATAAAATCACCTTGGGCATCAAACTTTTCAGATTGGGTGTATGGATTAAAAACGCGGAAGTAAGGCTGCGCATCACAACCTGTTGAGGCAGACCACTGCCAGCCTCCATTGTTGGCGGCAAGATCAAAATCCAACAGCTTCTCAGCAAAATAGGCTTCGCCCCAACGATAGTCACATAATAAATCTTTGGTCAAAAACATTGCGACAATCATGCGCAGGCGATTGTGCATCCACCCAGTTTGATTCAAACAACGCATAGCTGCGTCTACAATCGGTACGCCTGTCATTCCTTGACACCAGCGCTTAAAATGGGCTTGGGTTCCGGGCCATACCATACCATCATACTTTTCGTTGAATGGATGTGTAGCCACATGCGGGAATTGATCCAAAATCATGTGATAGAAATCTCGCCAGATCAATTCTGAAAGCCACGTCTGTGCTCCTTTGCTGCGTGATGACTTGGCCAAGCGCGTACAATCGCGAATAGAAACCGTTCCAAAACGCAAACAGACCGATAGTCCCGAAGTTCCTTCTTCGATCGCAGGAAAATCACGCTGCTGTTGATAAAGATCCAAGTTTTTGGCAAACGATGCCAACCGCGCTTCAGCAGCATCTTGACCTGCTTCGACCATAAGCTCACTGTCTTCAAACCCAATGTCTTTTAAACGCCAAGGCTTGATCAGAGGTTTTATTTTTTCATAAGGGGTAAAATTATAATGCTGAAACGTCATGTCTCGAATCATGCGCGGAGTGAGCATAGATATCCATTTATTCTTGTATGGGGTAAAAACCTTGTACGGTTTGCCTTGCCCATTGCGAATCTCATCTTTGGCAAAGATCACTTGGTCTTTAAAAGAAAAAAACAATCGTCCTTTTTCTTGTAGTTTTTGGGCAACTAACTGGTCACGGGCCTTGGCAAACGGCTCGTAGTCTTCATTGGTAAATACTGCATCAACATTCAGCTCTGTGACAATTTCAGAAATCAACGCACGAGGGTTGCCAATACGAACAAGAAGTTTGGAGTGCATACGTTGTAAAAAATGATCGACCTCTTGCAAGGACCTATGGATATAAACCACCCGTTTATCTTCTTTGTTTGTAAGCTTATCTAGAATTTCGGTATCAAAGATAAAAACACAGGTGACCATTTCACAGGAGGTCATCGCGCGCGTAAACCCTACGTTATCACGCGTACGTAGATCGCGGCGGAACCAAAATAAACCGTGTTTATGTCGTTTGGTCAAACCCACAAATTTTAGTTCTCAACTGCCTGATCAACTTTGATCCAACAGAAAATGGTCCGAAAATCATTGTCATTGGGGGAGGTAAAAACCGCACCTGGAGGGTGGCTTTCATTGCCCAAGCTATATTGCAACAATCGACTTGCGATGGGGTTGTCCGTATTGACAACGTCGTTAGATACAATCGAAGCAAACGCATCCCCAGCCAATAAATTCAGGCTATGGTCCGAATCATGACAGCCCACTGTATTGCAACTGGCAAATGCAGGTAACACATCGGTCGCAAAACTGTGATCCACATTGCTACAATCATCGTTGAGCGCACCATCGGTGATCCAGGCCAATAAATTTTCATACGCTGTACTATCAAGCGCAAAAACCTCACCACCGGTATGGGGATCATTTTCATCTGAATTACTGGCTTGCGTTAACAATAGAGAATCTGCAGGGGTTGTTGTATCAAGCAAATTGGCTGTTTCAATCACCCCAAAAACATCTGTTGCCAACCGAACATCACTGATCTCAAAATTAAGCGCTGCGATCCCTGTTTCCGTATCATGACAGCCACTGGTCGCACAGTTATCTGACAACAGCGGCGCCAAATCGGTCTCAAAAGAGGAACCTACAGTTGAAGAGCCCGTCGGCTTGTCGATATAGCAGGCGATAAAAAAAGTCATAAAAAAAATGACGAGACCTGAACGAAACATGAGACAATGATACACATTATAAATGGTAGCATGATTATAAAAACAAGGGAACAAGCTGTTGATCAAAACGATCGCAAAGACCATTTTTAAACCATGCAATCTTTGCATACATGGCCGTTGTTCAGCACTTCCTTGCCGTAAAAAAATGAAATAATATATTGATATTATGATCTTTTTTTTGAAAAAATCTGTTGGCATACCACTTGCTATATACCGGAGGAGATGATGATGAAACGACATAAACTGCGCCAAAAAACAGCGATGTTAACCGCCGTTTCCGTTTTTGCCCTGATGCTTGGTGCTTGCTCACAAAAAAGTTCCATCAATAATAACGGGATCTCTGTCGAGAAACTACAGTTTAGCAAAACCCATTACAAGCAAATGCTTCGCCAATTCTCACAAACCCTCACCTATCAATTGCCTGATACAGCCTTATTAGAAACCATCGACAATGCCCCCTCCGATAGCGCCGCCAAAGATGCTTATGAAGCCGGTGTCGACACGATTATTGATGACCCGACCAAACCTATGAAAGCCTTTTTATTGGATTATTTCTTTGAAGTCTTAGGAGTTGGCAGCACGTTGTCCAATGATGAAATCAATATGCCAGCGCTTTTGTTCGCCTGGACCATTATGAACGGCGATTCTATTGAAGACGCGTTACTCTCGCAAGATGTGGCGTATGACAATGACGGCAACCAAATCTCTTCTGACTACACCAATGCTTACCCTGCTGCAGAGCGCGCTGGATATCTGACCATGGAAAGTTTTATTGATGAGTGGAACAGTCAGTTCAAATTCAATTTCGCCCGCGAAGCCTACGCACTGAATCTATGTGACGTCGCGCCATTTACCAAACTCAACCTCTATGAATGGCCTGAAGCCAATATGAACCCTAAATACCTCACCGAAGACGGCAACCCGATCATTTGTAAAACCTGTCATGTCTATCTGGCCACGCACCGGTACGCGTTTCGGTTTTTGGCTGGTAATGGCCAATACAACAACGGCATTACCCAAGGCCAAGATAGCTGGGATATGGAAGATAATGGCTACCAAGGCGAACCGCTTATCGCAGGCTATGATCCAGACAGTCTAACAGCCGGAGACGTCATGAGCGAAGAAGACGGTAAAGCATTTTACAAACTAACCAACAGCGGTTCGGTGATGGAAACACCACAAGATTTTGCCCAGTCGGTTGTTGATCATGAACGTTTTGATCACTGTTGGACGGCGCGCGCCATTGGCATGCTGAGCAATTTGGATTTTGGTACAGCTGGTATTGGGACCAAAGTACCGCAAGACTTTACCTCTTCCACGCAAGAGGAAAAATTCATTGCGACTTGGATTGAAGTCTTTCGCGAAAACGACAAAAGCATCTTGGAACTGTTACGCCATTTTGCCAAAAGCAATGATTATTTGATTTTAGGATATGCTCAATAGAAAGGAAGTATGCATGTATAACATAAGAACAATTCTCCTCTTGCTCGGCGCACTCGCCATGATGCTCACCAGCTGCGGCCCATCGTCTCGCGTAGGTGGTGGCAACGAAGTTGCGATCAAAGCCGAAAGTACCAATATCAAAGTCATGCATTACCAAGCCATTGTGCAACAGCTCGAAGACGTATTTGGGTTAGATGAAAATAGCGACGCTCGTGAATATTTGGATGACAACCAAGCTTTGTTCGCTGATGTCAATAACAACACCATCACCCGTCGAAATTCGACTTACAAACTATATATCGAAGCTTGTCGTGAGTCTGATGCGTTAGACAGCAGCATTTTGTTTGCTTCTCCTGACACCCCCAAAATCGCAGATATCTGGGATAAATTTCAACCAGGTGACAGCGTACCAGAAGAAATTGCCAGCAGCGCCCGTGAAGTCGAAGCCATCACCTTTGAAAGCACTTCACAGCTTAGAATAGGCCTGTGTTTACTGGCTTCTACAGCACTGTGCAACACCACCCAAAACATCCCCTGTCATGCGGAATCATTATAAGTTACAATTTATATAGGAGAGAAAAGACATGCGTAAGAAGAAAAAACCTTTCAACTACAAACAAAACATCGCCCTCCACAAAATGGATGATGAATCGCGAAGAGCTTTTATTCGTCAGTGCGGTATTTTCATGAGTGTCTTTGGTGTCTCCAGCCTGGTACGCCTTGAAACCATGGAAAAACTCTCCAAAAAAATCTTCGGCAGCGCTACCGCCTTTGCACAAAGCAGTGGGAGCAATCCTTATCCTACGCTTCAAATTGGCATGCGTGCTGGCCCAAGTTTGAGTTATATCGTTGGTTTTCAAACAGCTGATTATGACGTCAACGCTGGCAATACATTGCCTGGGTTCAAATACATGAACCAGCCTTATTCACCTGCCGATACAGTGCGTGTTGCAACTACCAATGGGGCTGACTTGGTGGTACCCAGCTATAATAGTGGCCTGACCACCTATGCCAATGGCATATCAGCAAACCATAGTTATGCAGCAGCAAGCGGACATACCTCAGTCCATGTCAGCGTTTGTGGCGATGGTAATCAAAACGTCATGTCCCTGGCAGCTGAACAATCTACAGCCAGTCCGATTTTGACCAATCCGTTGTCCTTTACACGGATCAATGATGTCGAATACCCTACCAATAACGCAGTATATGCGCCGCAATACATCACCAATGTGGATGATTTCGTCAATCAGTTTGTCGAGCAAGAAATTGTCGCAGGTGATGGTAGCCAGCTTTCGGCCGCTGTCAAAGAGTCTTTGTTCACTGTACTGTCGCAAAGCTACAATGATCAAATTGAAAAAGCCCTTAAAACCGAAGAAAAACAAGAAATCATGCGAGTCAATGACAAAGGCGCTTTATCGCTTTTGCAAGCAGATTTTCGCACCCAGCTGGATCCTAATTCAGGGTTTAATACTGATTTCCGTAATGCCATTGCCAATGGTCTACCCAATACCAATGGCATGACCTTTGGCGCGGATCCAGTCGAATCGATTGTAACTGCGCTTCGAGCATGGTCACTTGGTATTGTATATCCATACTCTGCAATTCAGGTTCGTATCGCCGATGGTCATAACTTCCAGCGCCACGCTTTGGCAGCCAAAAATGACACAACCGGCAATGGCACTGACGGCTTAGGAGGCGGTGGGTACCTCACTGCACGTACAGGTCAATTTGTTGGTGTCCTAATCAAAAACATTCTAGATGTGTTTAGTGGTGCAACCTCGCTCACCAATGAACTCACCAATATTTATTCACCTGGACAACCTTGGTCTACAGACAATGCTCAAGTCAACGTGCACGAAGAATTTTGTCGAAGAGACGAGGTTCTAGGAACCGATGATAATGGTATGACCGGCAATAATGCCGATGGTGATAATATTGCGGTTGGGGTTTTCTGCTCAAACGTAAACCAAACCCACTTACCTCACACAGGAAGTCATGGCGGCATTCAAAGTACAACACCTACCAACAAACAGCGTGTATACTATGATCCGAGTACAAAAATGCATACTACAACCGGCAGTTATCGTTCTGGAATGTCATCATTTGGCGATACATTAAAGGCAATGAATATTGATGCCGGTAAAGCGGGACTCAGTGTCGAAACCAACGACGATCTTTTTTCATAGAACTGGAAACAAAATCGGCCTATAATCATGGGAATGAATCGTCTATCCGCATTTGCTATTATCTGCTCGTCGCTACTTTTATCAGCCTGCGCCCAGGTTGACCTATTCGGCCTTGACCCTGACAACTTTTCCAACAACAATGGAGGAGGCCCCGGCACCAGTCTGGTCTGCGAGGATACCAATGCTGACTTTTCTACTGACATCATCCCCATCTTTGCAGCCAGCTGTACATCAGGATGCCATTCTGGAGCGACCCCAGCAGGTGATCTAGACCTAGATATCACTGACAATATTGGTCCTGTGACTGAATCAGCGCTCATTGGTTATCTGAAAGAATTAAATACGGGCATCGTCAATACTGGAACACCGGTAAGTAGCGGCCTTCTCACAAGACCACTGGCAGAAAGTGCTGGAGGCGCCTCTCACTCAGCCGATGTTTTTGCCGACACATCCGACCCAGATTATCTAGCCATTCGCTGCTGGATCGAAGACAACGCCCAAAACGACCTCACAGACTCCCAATGCACATTCGGCGAAGATGTTTATCCTATGTTTACAAACAGAGGATGTGCAGCAAATAATTGTCATATTGGTACTGGAAATGCGTCTGGTGGCAACCTTTCATTAAGTGTTGGTACAGATGGACTAGATAATACTGATGATCTTATTGCAGAACTTCAGGAAACCGCATCAGCTACTGGATCTAGAATTGATTTGGACAACGACGCTCAAAGCCTTATTTTAACCAAGCCCAGGAACCAAGTTACTCACAGTGGAATGGCCGTATTTCCTGATGCTAATGACCCTGACTACCAAAAGCTTTTGTGCTGGATTGAAGAAGGTGCCCAAAACAACTAATGATGCTGGCTTAAGTATATTTTTGGACTCATATTCGTTCCTTCAACCTTCCAAAATGAATTGATAATTCCACACTGATAAGAGTCATATCCACCGATCCAAGAGGCCTGTAGTCCCTGGACCCCTGAAAAACTATTTGTTAAGTCTATTTTTGAACCCCAATTGTTATCAACAAGATTCTTTTGAATTTGATATAAAGTATCTAGACGCTCGTATAGATAAGTGAGCTTTTGATTATTGTGTACATATATTGCTTTGGGTTCGATAGGGGTTCCCTTATTCGCTAGTAATTCTTCCTTATCCCACGAATTCGAACTTTTATTCCATACTGCGATTTCAAGATCATAATCAATATTTCCCGATCCAGAAATTATTATGTAGTCCTTGGCAACATATCCAACATACACATTTTGCTGCTCTGTTATTTCACAGACCATATTTATATTTGTATCTTGTAATTCAGAATAGTTATATTGCCCCCCACTCTGTTGAGATGCAGTTTTAATAGTTTCTTTGTTGAGCCACACTCCATTTTTTTTAATTTGCGCATATAAATTCTTGTATCCCACTCCTATATAATCTTGCGCCCAGACAATAACGATGTCTCCTTTACCATTAATATCAACTACGAATTCACCTACCTCACTAACGTTCGTTGAGCTTGATGTAGGATAATAATACAAATGATCCATTTCCCATATTCCATTAATATATTCCCCCTTATAAATACGTGTAATATTATCATTTAAGTTCTTTGCTTTAAAAACGATAATCAATTCGTTATTGCTGTTGGCTGCATACTTTACATTAACTAAATCCGTATTAGAATCATTTACTGTATCGAGATAGCTTGATGGCATTTTCACAACTTGAAAATTCTTCAATTCAACTTTGTAGAGTTTTTTTACCCCGCCACTTTGATTTGGATAACCGTTCAAAAGCACTTTCCACAAAATTATCCCATCACCGGATTTGTTGATAAAAATTTCATAGTCAAAAAAAGTGGCTATACTTATAGGTGAAGGAGGCACCGGGGCTGAAATAACTATTGGTACATTCCAAGTTTTTTTGTCAAACAATTGATATTTCACGGCTTGATGGTTTGTAGTTGTCCATACTCTCACAATATTATTGCCTATTTTTTTTTGTCTTCCGTAATAATTTGACT
>JAGRMV010000209.1 GCA_020441045.1 Deltaproteobacteria bacterium
TTTCAAAGTCTTGAATATTTTTGGGTTTCAACCACTTGCGGTTAATTTTTTGTGATTGAAAGTGCCGTGCTTGAGAAACTCCGACTTTCTGATAATGCAGCAGTGTGATCTCTTTATTATTATTTATATTTACCCCTTGGTAATGCCCACTAAAATTGGTAAGCGCATTCGGGTCAGGTATCAGGAAGCTTAGGTCATCTGATGCGGTGTTGCTTTGGGGGTGGGTCCAGGTTTGGGTGTTTTGATTGAACCAGGATGTGAACAAACCTCGAAAGCCTGTACTTTGCAAATCGTGTTCATAGCCAAAGATAAAGTCCCCATACGCATTGCTGTCGAAACTTTTGGTGGAAGTAAAGTTCGGTGCGACTGGATCAAAGCCGTTGATGGTAAAGGTATCAGTCTCATCGACTGGATGGTGCCATTCGGGCTGGTTGCAGGAAAGGTACAAGTGATCGATGTCGTTTTTGCCAAACTGGCCTTCGGCTTCGATGAATTTGCAGCATTGGCCGGTGGGGTGTTTTTCGATTTGGATCAAGTAGGGTTCGTCTTCTTCGTATAGTTTTTCGAAGGTAAAGGATGGATCTTTACTACCAATGGTCACAGTTTGATCTTTGTCCATTTCTCGTAAGACAATTGTGCCTGTGGCGCCTTCGACCACGCCAGAGATGGTATAGCCCTTGCCAAACTGTATGCCGACCGACCATTGGTATTGCTCATATTTGAGGGCATTGGGCGAGGCTTCCAAAAAAGCTTCTTTGTGAAATGTTAGGATCAATCCACGCAAACTATCATTGACATGATGGCCCTTGGCCTGTCCTAAAAATTGCACCAGTCCTGAACGTTGTCCTGTGACTTCGATCGCGAGGGTCAAACCTTTAGGTAGCGCGCCGGAAGGAAATGAAAAATGCACGCCCGGCTGCAAAAAGTCACCCGTTTTTAAGCTCTGATGCCAGGTCCATTTTTGCCATTCGATGACTTTGGGAGATAACCGGCCTGTGTTTTCAGGGTGGATTTCTTCAAAGATGATTTCAGGAAGACTCGTCAACGGACCGACATTTTGGCGTTCACCGCCACAGCCCGCCAATACTACCATGACAAGCAAAACATAAAGTGACCAGAAAACGTTGATTTTTCGCATAGGAGCATCCTTTGTCCTGATCCCCCTTTTACCTAATTATTTATACCCCCATATTGCGATGGGTCTCACCGTCTGTTTTTCGAACTACCATGTTCGAAAAACAATCACAAGCCCTCTTATGCAACCACGCACAGAAGCCATACCGTCATCACAACCAACGCAATAGCAATTTCAATGCCAAATCCGATGGTGCCAGGGGTGCCTGGCACCATGTGCACACCGTGTGTATGGAATACGATTTGCATTGACACGAAGTGTTATTTTGGATATGACATGGGGGTATTTTAAAACAAGGGAGCTTTTATGCGTCGTATGAGTACATTATTACAAGTTTTTATGGGCGTTTCATGCCTACTAGCTGGGCCAGTGCTGGCTCAGGATGGCATGGCATCAAATTTTGTGGCCAGTGCCGATGGTGAGATTGAATTATCTGACAATGTGATTGATGCTACATGCTATGGACCCCGTATTACACAAATTGGGCCTAATCTTTTCAGTGCTACGCTTCATTTCGCTCCCCAACAAACACAGACGATGTCTCCAACCGACACTCAAGACGAAATTACGCAGCGCTGGAGTATCAATGTTGTGCGTGGCTGGAATGGCAGCATGCAACGGACCAAAGCCACAGATATAAATGTATATCCTGTAGATCCTTCTTATGGTTATCACAACCCGAATAGCCCCGACGCCATCGAACAAGGGTTGATCGATGGACTTCATTTGCAAGTTGGTCAAAACAAGGACGCACGATATGCCATTCCAACCTTTGAAGGCGTAGGTATTCCCAAAACAGGTGCTTGGGCGCAGCCTATTTATATGAATACGCTAAAAATAGAATTTGAAATCAATGATAGAGACTTGCTAGAAGGCTTGATCGCAGAAAGGGACTTTGGTTATTTAAAGGCATGTCTTGGGTACTATGCTCGAGCAGGCATGGGGCAGGCGACCATCCGTAAAAATGAGGACAAAGAAAGAATACCGCCAAGTGAGCCAACCAGTCGTGGTAGCTATTTGATCGCGGATGAAACGGGCGTTGTCGAAGAACAAGGCTTCTTTTTTGAAAAAGTATCCGTTGGTGAAAAAAGCTTCATTGCTGATCTTAGCACAGGTATTGTTGGTACGCTTCAACTGTATATAGCTGGCGATAAACACCGTTTCTATACTTTAGGTGGCATCGAAATCGGACCCTATCTCGGCATTCACCAGCAAAAGTACAGTCGTGAATTTTTAAAAGCCGATTATTCTCAGGGAGAAGAGATCGACAGCTTTACGCAGTTTCCTGAAGGAGCCGCATTGGATGCATTGGAGTTTGACGATGTCCAGCATATTGCAACAAAACGGGTTACCAATGCCGGTATAAACTTGCAAGTGACCCCTTTTTTTGAAGCTGGCTTCGAAGATACAGGCGCTATCAACTTTTCTTGGGGAACACCCATTATCGGTGAGAACAAGCGGGCGTATGGCACTTATACCCCTGCTAACAATACGTTCAATATATCCCTCCGTGTTTTCATTAATAAAAAATAATGACTCTAGATCGTAGGTAGGCGACTGTTTACACATCGCCTACCTAAAGATAAGAATCCCCATGCCCTGGTTTCGATACATTGTACTTGTTGCAATTGGCATCTTTTTTTCAATCCAAAGCAGTTTGGCCAAAACGCTGGTGCTTTCAACGCGAGATTATGATGGCGGCTTTGTTGCTAAAACGACCTTGCAAAAAAGACTGCGCCAACTCAACAAATTAGCCACCGATTCTGATGATCAGGTGCTGATTGCCAGCACTGACCCCAAAAGCCAGGCTTTGGCTCAGACATATCAAGCGCTTCAAGTTTTTTCCAGCCAACTAGAAACACAGTGGATTCGCGATATTGCTGTCGGTTGGAGCCCAACATGGCATCAATTTTGGATGCATAGCGATGCAATAACAAAAACCTTCGGACAAGATTTGCATCAAAAAATGTATGGTGCTAGCTGGCAAAACCAAATCGAAGATAGCTTACACATCCAAGGTGGTGAAGTGGTCTCCTCACCTGATGGACATATTTGTATCGCCCACCATATGATCGATTCTAAGCAAGCCGCCATGAATGATATTTTGGGATGCAATACGTGGATTACCCTGCCACCCATGCCCTCACCTTATACCCATGTCAACGATCATATCGATCTGTGGGTTGGATTTGTCGGGCCACAGCAAGTGGTGTTGGCTGATATTGTGCCCGAGCAATGCAAAAAACGAGCTGACTTTTT
>JAGRMV010000210.1 GCA_020441045.1 Deltaproteobacteria bacterium
ATTTTTTTTCGCAATGGAATATCCTTGCTTTTGTCTACAATTTTATTTTGGTACCTACATTTGGTGTTGCGCTTGTTGGTGGGTCAGTATTGTTTTATATGAGCTTGTTCTTTCCGTTTGAATTTATGTATGAATCATTCGCACAAGTGCAGATATGGATTACTGAATGGTTTCTATGGGTTATTGAGGCGACTGCAAAAATAAAAATAGGTTTGGTAGACGTTTCGGATATGTCTTTGGGGATGATCGTTATGGTGTATGCGAGTCTCATTATAACGTATTTGTATCTGCAAAATCAAAGTAAAAAAGAAAAAGCATAAGGAGATAACCACAAAAAAAAGTGCATATTGCATGCACACTTATTGTATAATTGTATTATGGCAATGGAAAAAAGTGACATGCATGCAGAAACCTTAGAGTATCAACAACAGTGGTTAAAAATTCGCAAGGCTTTGTTGCAAATGGATAGTCAAAAAACTCGTTGCAAATCGTTGAAAGCACTTAAAAATATGCTTACAACAGTCGATGACAAGTTGGTTCCAGTGGTGTGGATGTCTTTGGCCGTGGCGTATTACTATGACAATGTCTACAACTATTCGATCTATTATTGCAAAAAAACGCTTGAAAGATATCCATTGCATCCTGAAGCGATTTTTTGTGCAACTTTTCTGGTTCATCTATACCGTTTACTGGGTATGAAAAAAGAACGTTATGAAGCGGAAGGGTCAAGGTTTCGTTTGATGAAGAGAATGATCATGCAAAGCGAAAACCAGCAACATCGCTTGTTTGCTTTGCAGGAATTAAGACAAGAGTTCGCTGATCGAGATTTGTTGCAGGATTTTTATGCATTTTTTAATCAGACATTACGTCATAATCCGCATGGCAAGTTGTTGGATATAGGAAGTCTTACGGATATAAGTTCCTAACTTTGAAAAGAAATGTTTATGAACGACGTAAGTTCGCTTTTTATATGAAGTAGCGAGTCTTGATGCGATATGCTGTAAAGATTAACCTTTCGGGATGAGATCAGCTTGTAGGGGGTCTTTCTTTTTACCCTTGTGGTGTAATTCGAAATGCAAGTGGGGGCCCGTTGATCGTCCAGTGGTTCCTGCCAGTCCGATGACATCTTTACGTGATACTTGCTCGCCTTTTTTGACCAAGGTTTTTTGTAAATGTGCATAGAGCGTTTTGTACCCTTTTTTGTGTTTGAGGATGACAACATTGCCATATAATCCCTTGCGTCCAGCATATTCAACTGTGCCATCAAGTGCTGCGTGGACGTTGGAGCCCGTTTTCGCTTTAAAATCAATGCCACCATGGAAGGCGAGTTTTTTTGTAAAAGGATCTAATCGAACACCATAGCTGGATGTTACTTTCCCAAGGGAGGGTAGGTACAGAATTTGTAAATCATTTTTGGTTTTTTTGACATTGAGTAGCTGTTCCTCTGTCATACTCATTTGTGTTGCAGTTTCATCCTTGAGACCACCTATTGCAGAGGACTCCTCTAGTGAAGATTCGTATGCTTTGTCTTGTTGCATAGATGTTAGTTCAGACTCATGATCTTGAATATTTTGGTCCTGTTGATCTTCAACTAGATTGTTTTCTTGTTGCCTTTCGGAAACAGCTGCGACTTGTTGCTGCACCATTGAAATGGTTTTTTCGTTTTTAAAAATAAAGAAAACACTCAATAAAAATAATACACATGAAACGGCCAGTGAAAAACTTTGTATGCTCGGATAGGATAAAGAGGGTTTTCTTTTGGTAAGGGTATCTTCCATCAGCGCCGGATCATTGACATGGTGCAAAACGGTTTTATCTTCATCTACCTTGATCGAAAAGGTGATGATTTTTTGCTCCTGACGTATGGTTTTATCTTCTGTATTTTTTGCGGACTTTTTGAATGTTGCCAGCGGAATGCCCACAAAAAGAGACTGGTCTGGCAGGACACGAAGGACTTCTTTGCATGACGGACATGGAATTTTGATTCCATAATCCATTTTGAACACGTTCTTGCACTTGGTATATTCAATCTTTCCAATACTCGATAATGGAGAATCAAATGCGTGTCCGCAGTTTTGACATAAAATTTCCAAAGAAATAACCTCCTTTCCGACGCATGCTTAGAACCTTTATCTTGCTATTTTTACAGTGCAAACGGCAATCATCCATCGATGAAGTACGTTTTGTACAAAAGTCCTCATACATAAATTATATATGATTTTATAAGCAAATTATAGGCCAATTGCCAATGTCTATAACTATTTGATTTTATTATGAATGCATAAAGACATTGTGGAATAAAGTGACCAAGGCGGGACATCAAAGTTCTTTGTTTTTGGGTCTTTTGGTATAGATGGTTTTGTGCACAATCGGCTAGGTCGAGCGCAGAGTGGAAAAATTATTTCCTCTTTTTTTATCCTATGATCTTATGCTACATTTATACGTACTGAGTTCTTCTAAGTCCTTATTTTTTTGCATGAAATGAGACAGTGGAAGTGAAAAAATATAAAAATAATAGGAGTTTGCATGGAAAGTGAAATCAGAGAAAAAATCATTGGTGAGTTGATTGCATCTAACTTTGAATACAAACGGTTGCACAAGGAACACGGTGATTTAGAGGAAAAAATTACCGCTCTTGATAAGCAAAGACACCTCAGTCCAGAAGACGAAAGACTGCGCAAGGAGTTGCAAAAGAAAAAACTCAGTGGCAAAGATATGATGGAGAAAATGGTTTCTAAACAAATTGCTGCTAGATAATCGAGTCTTAGACTTTATATATATGAAAAAGGCGTGATCTTTCAGGTTACGCCTTTTTTTTTGTATGATATAGGCCTACAATATGTATTCCCGCTTACCACAAGCCATTGTATTGCTTATTTTTTGTGCAAGCTGTAACGCTTCAGAAAATAAAACCATCGCTTCAAATGTTTATCGAATAACCAAGGATATTGTCGCATACGGCCCTCGCGATCCTGGTTCAAAAGGTCTTGAAAAGGTGAGAAGTTATCTGCGTGGCAAAGTTGCTGGTATGGGATTTGTCTTACAAGAACAGCATTTTAAGGCCAATACACCGCTGGGCGCTATCGAGATGAAAAATCTTTATTTTGATATTCCTGGTACGACCAGTGCGATGATTCTATTGGGGGCGCATTATGATAGTAAGCGTATGGGGGACATGAAGTTTATTGGTGCCAACGATGCCGCCTCAAGTGTTGCCCTGTTATTAGGTCTAAGTCCATGGATCAAAAAACAGCGCTTTAAATACACAGTTCGGGTGGTATTGTTTGATGGGGAGGAAGCCATTCGAACATGGTCCAGTTTGGATAGCTTGTATGGATCCAAGGCTTATGTACAACAGATAGGTGAAAAAGAAAGTGTCAAAGCA
>JAGRMV010000211.1 GCA_020441045.1 Deltaproteobacteria bacterium
GTTTATGGGCGTTTTATGAAGATCGCTGGCATCATCCCCATCCCGCAGCGTGGCAATACCGAAAAAGCTTTGCAGGGTCTTGAACGCGCCAAAAAGAAAATGCGCGAAGAGGGATACAGCATTTTGATTGCTCCAGAAGGCACGCGCTGCCGCGACGGCAAACTAGGTCCATTTAAAAAGGGCGCCTTTTATATGGCCATCCAAACCGGCAGCCCTATTTTACCAGTAGTCTACGACAAAAACATGTACACATTCTTTGGCCGGGGGCGCTTTATCCTACGTCCATGTGAAGTCAACCTGACCATTCTTCCCCCGATTCCAACCCAAGACCTTGATGAAAGCGATGTCACCCGTCTGCGCGATGACCTTCGACAAAGGTATGTCGAGCAAGTCGGTGAAACCTATATAGTTATTTAGTTTTTATTTGATCCACATTTTATAGCAATGCGCACAAGAATAGAGAAGTCATGTGAGAACTTGCGTAAGCTGTCGAATATGACTTCTCTATCCTTGTGCGGTCTTGAATAAAACCTAAAATAACTATATCTAGTCTTTGCCTGACCACCTTGACAAATCAATGGATGTATCTATACCTTGATGCATGACAAATAATGATACTCACAGCAAAACCATGGGATATATTCTGTGGATTTTTGGCTTTACTGGTTCGCATCGCTTTTACTATGGCAAAAAGATTTCCGGGGTTATTTGGTTTTGTACTTTCGGTTTGTTTTTGG
Organism: Deltaproteobacteria bacterium; assembly: GCA_020441045.1. Classification (GTDB taxonomy): domain Bacteria; phylum Bdellovibrionota_G; class JALEGL01; order JALEGL01; family JAGRMV01; genus JAGRMV01. The sequence continues at coordinate 738 of JAGRMV010000211.1, forward strand.
TGGGCTGGTTGATCGACCTTTTTTTGATTCCTGGCATGGACCGGCAAGCCGACTATAAATACATCCAGGGGCAGTATGATTATTCTGTGGCTTGGCTGCTACTGGTTTTTCTGGGATTATTTGGCGCGCATCGTTTTTACATTGGTAAATACTGGACCGGCGCCTTGTATCTATTTACAGGGGGATTGCTGACCATTGGATGGTTGTATGATCTATTCACCATCAATGAGCAAATCGACCACTTGCATTTGAAAAAAAGATAAAAAAAAGCCACCCACGTATTCGTAAGGTGGCTTTGGATGATATTGATGCCAGATTAATACTGAATCGGAATATTAATGCTGGTGTTTTCCCATGCCAGAATCATTTCGACTTGGTTTTTGCCTTTATCATCAAACGTAATGGTAAATGCATCAACGGTATCATTGACTTTGGTCGTTTGCACAATGGTACGGATGACGTCCGATTCTTTCTTATAATCAAAGGCGCCCCATTGGTTGAGCTCTTTGTTCAAAATCACAGTCCATGATTTTTCAGTCGGGATGGTAAACAAAGAGTAGGTGCCCTTGGCTATTTTTTGACCACCTATGGTGACATCGGTAAAAAAAGTAACTTCCGTCGCCTCATTGGCACCCGTACGCCAAACTTTGTCATACGCCACCAACTTGCCAAAGACCGAGCGACCCTTGGCTTGGGGGCGGCTATATATAACTTTGACAATCTTATCTTGGCCTTTTGCAGGATAGGCGCTGATATCGGCAGGACTCTTATCAAGCCCCGGCAAAGTCGCAGCATCTACGCCAGCAAAGACAAGGATGGTGATCAACAAGACAACAACACTAGGAATATGTTTTTTTAGCTGTTTCATGTCTTTGACCCTAGACCTAACCGGTGCCGATGACAAGTTTTGATGTGTAAAGATATCATCAAAATCTAACCTTCGGGATGCGGTCTTGACTCAGCTCTCAAACTGATTTAGGTTCCTGCTGTAAGATTTGAAGGGGAGTTATTTGCCATGAAACGTTTATATCTAGATCACAATGCCACCAGTCCTTTGCGGCCGGAAGTACGTCAAGAAATTGCAGATTTTTTGGCCGGAAACTGCGGCAACCCTTCTTCGATACATACCACAGGTCGCAATGTTCGACGCAAAGTCGATACCGCCCGGGAACAAGTCGCCAAACTCATCGGCGCCAAACCCAGTGAAATCGTTTTTACTTCTGGCGGTGTCGAAGCCAACCATCTGGCATGGCATGCGTTTGAAAAAGCTGGCAAAAAAATCGCCACCACCGTCATTGAACATAGCTGTATCCGTGGTGCGAGCGAAATGAGCGAACAATGCCAAGCGCAAGTCCACCGCATATGTATCAAAAAAGATGGATCGATCTGCCCATCTGAAATTGAAAAACTCATTGCCTTTGATCCAGACTTTGTCTCTATGCACCATGCCAACAACGAAACTGGCGCCATGTACGATGTCAAAGCAATCAGTCAGGCCCTTAAACCAGAGTGCTACGTACACACCGACGCCGTGCAAACGGTGGGCAAAATTCCAGTTAACGTCAACGATCTAGGTGTCGATTATCTGACCATATCCGCACACAAGCTTGGCGCATTACAAGGTATGGGCGCACTCTATGTCCGTAAAGGATCCCCATTTGAACCTTTTTGGACAGGAGGATCGCAAGAGCGCGGTCGGCGGAGTGGTACTGAAAATGTCATCGGGATTCTATCCTTTGGCAAGGCCTGTGAAGTCATCGCAGCCAAAATTGAGCGCATTGGATCGCAATACAGCGCCTTACGCGATCGCTTTGAAAAGGGGTTAAGCAAAAATCTCGACGGCATTTATATCACCGCCAGCACCCAACCCCGCATCGGCAACACCTCACATATTATTTTTGAAGGCATCGATGCCGAATCACTTTTGATTGCAGCAGATCTTGAAGGTTTAGATTTTTCCACAGGCTCAGCCTGCCACTCCGGCGCGATTGATCCCTCCCACGTGGTTTTGGCCATGGGCTTTGATCCAGAGATCGCCAAGGGAGCCATTCGTTTCTCGTTAGGCTGGAGCACGACCGAAGAAGATATCGACCAAGCCGTCGCCATTTTGTCTCGTTTGGTCACCAGCATTCGAGAAAAAAAACGTCAAACGGCATAATGTCAGTAAAACAAACCCAACCTTTGCAACGCCACAAGCCAATGCAATCGCCCTGCTAGATGCCTGGTTATACAGCCTTTTCAATACTTGCGCAGCTGTTTGAAAAGGCTGTATAACCAGGCCCACCCTCGCACCTGGCTTTCGTGCATAAGCGCAGACACCTCCAGCGTCCCAAATCGGTCTCCAAAAATGCAAGAGATCCTTACAAATAGTGCCTTCTGAACATTGCATTGTCTTAGCAAAATGATACAACCTCAGTCGTGAAAATCGCAAACCTGAAACAAACCAAATATGTTTTCTTTATTGGCTTTGCCTTGCTTGGTTTGATCATTTTACTCACCTCGACCCTCCCCAATTCATTTCAGTACTACCTGACGGTCAGCGAATACACCCAAGATCTAGAGCGTTATAAAGACGCAGAAGTCAAACTTGCCGGACATGTTGTACCTGGGACCATCGAAAA
>JAGRMV010000212.1 GCA_020441045.1 Deltaproteobacteria bacterium
AAGGCGATAGTATATTTTTCCGAGGTAATAACAATATTTGTATCGATACGGATCTTGTTTATTTAGTCGAAGAAAGATTTCAAGGGCAGTATTGAGCTTGTTTTTACGGAAGTAATATTCTCCAAGTATTTCAGTTTGAATGGACTGCTCAGGAGGGAGTTTGGACATGGTTTCGACACTAGCATTCATAGATGCTAACTTTATCAGCTTGGGACAAAATGCAAAGCCAAATTGCCCTAAATTACGTCTTTGTATGTTTGAGTTTGCGCATTGAACGAACGACAGCGCTAGATCTTTTGGGTATTCCTTGATAGAATGTCGACATGATTCAAGGTGGTAAAATAGTTGATCAAGTATCGATTGCGGTTTTTTCGATTGAAAAAAGTTTGGTATTTTACGAAGAAATATTGGGGTCCCCTCTACAAACCATAGAAGAGGTACCGTCAGAACAAGTAAGGGTCGCAATTTTGCAGGCCAAGGACACGCGCATTGAGCTGCTCGAGCCGATGTCACAGGATTCCCCCATTTCAGCTTTTTTAGAAAAAAGAGGCGAAGGTGTGCATCATATTGCGTATCAAGTCGATGATTTAGCGTTTGAAGTCAAGCGATTGCAAGCCAAAGGTGTCCGGTTTATTGAGCCTTTGATTCGAGATGGATCTGAAAACTCAAAAATAGCCTTCATTCATCCTAAATCTGCGCATGGTGTTTTAACGGAGTTGGTTCAGCGCGCATGAAAAAAATAAGCATCCTGTTTATAGCCTTAGGGTTGGCTGCATGTGGTGATGAGGCCGGGACGGTTACCTTAGAAGGTTTGTTGCAAGCGGTGCAACAAGGTTTCTTGGTACCTGTTGATCCCGCGCCAACTGTTGCTGTGGTTGGGCGTAATGCTGATGAATTTACGACCATCGTTTCATCAACCGTGGCTGGTGATCAGGTCTCCTTTCGCATAAAAAATCTTCCCAAAGCGCAGGATTTGGTTTTTCGAACTTCTGGATCTGGCTTGGAGACGGTTATCTCATTTCCCGTGAGTACTTCATCCGAAACAGTACAAAGTTTGCCCATTTTGATTGCAGGGTCGATTGGGGCCTTTATTGCCTTGGCAGAAGATGATGCAGGGATTAATATTGATGTTGATACCTCTTTGGGTATTGTTGCAGGTGTCGTTGCTCCCACATTTGGTAATGGTGTGGTTTCTACTGGGGGGCCGGTCGTCTCTGTTCGAATGGTTCAAAAAAATGAAGATATTGAAATTAGCTACATGGGACCATATTATTTTGATAGTGGAGGCAATTTGGTCGATAGTGGATCTTGTCCTGATACGGAGTGTAATTACATCTTTTTTGATGTACCCGAAGGTGCGTATCGATTTCAGCAACTTGGCACTGGAGAGCAAGTGCTTGATGAAAAAGATGTTGTTGTCCTAGCAAGTCAAATGACTTTTGGAATGGAGTAGCTGATGTCAGATGAATCTAAAAAGCAGTCCACAATTCAAAGTTTTACAGCCAGTGATGAAGAAACGCATACTAGGGTAAACCCCCGAAAAGCTCAAATGCTTGCGTTTTTAGATATGTATAAAAAACATATTTTCTTTGTCTATCTGTTTGTTGGTATTGTACTGTTTTATTTATTGATTTCTAAGCCGGTGCTGCGAGATCCATATCTGATCGATATCTTCAATCGATAAATAAAAACTGCATTGTTTCTACCCACAAAACCGTTTAAATTCTATTTCAAAAGCGAATAAGCCAAAATTTTATGGCAAAGTTTTGCTGCAAGGAAGTCAGAAGCATGATGGTTGGGAAGAGGGCAGAGTTCATTCACGTCTGCGCCAACAAGTTTGGCTTTTGTTGCGGCCATTTTGATAAGCTTGCAAACTTCAAACCAACTAAGTCCTCCTGGTTGTGGTGTACCTGTTGCTGGCATGATGCTAGGGTCAAGTCCGTCAACATCGACTGTAAGGTAAAGGTAAGGGGTTTGAATGGCTTCGATTGCGTTGTTGATCCAGTTGGGATTGCTTGCAATTTGATGACTATAAAATGTCGTGATCAAAGGGTGCTCATGGGCAAATTCAAACTCCTCTTGATCAACGCTGCGAATACCGACGGAGATGATAGGAGAGTTCTCTACGATTCTTCGTATGGCGCAAGCATGTGATAGGGGATTGCCTTCGTAGGTATCTTTTAGATCGGCATGAGCGTCGATATGTAATACAGTCATTTGTTGTTGATAATGATCGAGGTAGGGTTTGGCCACACCTGGTGTAATCGTATGTTCTCCCCCCAAGGTAAGAATAAATTTGTCTTGCTGGATATAGGATTTGACGATCGAAGCGGCGCGATCCAAGACGGCCTTCGTGTCTTCTTCGTTGATGGCCATGTGATGTAGACGATGATCAGTATAAATCCCTTTTTGTAGGGGGATAGACTCTGTTTCTGGATCAAAAAACTCGATTTGTGCACTTGCGTTCAGAATCGCTTGGGGACCGTGAGCTGTGCCAGTAACGTAGGACGTCGACTTTTCAAGAGGAAAAGGTAAAACGATAAAATGAGACGCCTCTTGCTCGGTGACATCTTTGGGCTCAGGGTTAAGAAATGTTTTGATTTGTGAAGGTTCCATAAAACGTATTTATCATAGTCCAGCATATGAAAAAATAGTTTCTTTTTCTAACAAGTTTTTATATGAGAGGCTGTGGACAAGATTTCTATTGAAGATATTATGCATTTATACGGTATAGATGCATGGGGTAAACATTACTTCTCAGTCAATGAGCAAGGGAACCTCACTGTACAGGCAACTGGAGGAGATTCAACTGGTGTCATTGATGTTTATCAGGTGATTGAGGAGCTCAAAAATCAAGGTATACAAACCCCTTGTCTTTTAAGATTCCCACAGATTTTACAGCGACGAGTAACCAAGTTAGGCAATGTCTTTACCAATGCTATTGAAGAGTTTGGTTATCAAGGGAGTTACTTACCTGTATTCCCCATCAAAGTGAATCAGCAACAACCAGTCGTACAAACACTTTTAAGCTCTGGGAACGCCTATCATTTGGGGATTGAGGCCGGAAGTAAACCGGAGTTGATTACTGCATTAGGACAAAAGGTTTCAGAACAAGCACTGACCATATGCAACGGATTCAAAGACCAACAGTATTTTGATTTGGCTTCTGTCGGCGCTGCCATGGGAAGAAATGTCATTGTGGTGATTGAAAAGCCATTTGAGCTTAAATATCTATTGCAGCTACAAAACAGTGGTAAACCCATTCCTAATATTGGATTTCGGATCAAGTTGTTGGCAAAGGGCTCGGGTCT
>JAGRMV010000213.1 GCA_020441045.1 Deltaproteobacteria bacterium
GTTCTTTTAGAATGCCCGGAGCTTGCGCCAGGGGTGTTTATCAAGGTTCAATGAATTGGCATACCTCCTATTTTTAGCTGTTTGTCCAGATCGCGCTCGACATTGCCACAAAACTGATGATATAGCCATAGGTGTTGGTATAGGTCGTACTTTAATTTTGATGGAGATATGTAATGCGCAAAAACATTCTAGCTGGTTTTTTTATATGTACGATCATGCTGTCGGCATTACATGCCCAGGCGGCGATCATCAAAATTGATGCGGTTGCAGACGATAACAGTAGCATTGTAGACAAAAACTTGTTTACAGCGGGGTGTAATTTTCGAGAAGCGGTTCATGTCGCTAATCTTCTTCCAGCCATCGCAAGTGATAGTGCTTGGCTGGCAAACTTGGATTGTATGGTTGATGGAGACATCAACACCGGCATTGTCCACCATCTTACCTTTAACTATAGTGTTGATTTGCAAAACCCTAACCCTTTTACCTACAAACTCAAGCATGGACGTATCGTGGTTTTTCAAAATATTTCCATCGAAGGCGTTGCAACTACAGCTTATGACCGCAAAGATTTTTTTATCGCCATTGATGCGAATCGACAAAGCCAAGTGTTTTTGATCGACGCCAGTGTCGATGTTCTAAGATTACGTGATCTGAATATCATCAATGGTCTTAGTTATCCTAGTACCTATAAAGGTGAATTTGGTGGGTGCATTCACGCAGTAGATCTGCAAGAACTTTATATCAACCGCGTCGCTTTTGAAAACTGCACTGCCACTGCCGGTGGCGCTGTTTTTGCTCGAATCATAGATGGAAGCGTAGACATTAGTTCAAGCACCTTCAAACACAACCGAGCAGAAAACTTAGGTGGTGCTTCTGCCCTCTGGCAACGTGGTGGTGCGATGGACATCAGACCAAGAGGGGATAGTTTTTTACTACGGATCAAAGACACTTCGTTTCTAGAAAATGCCACCGAAGGGAGTTTCGAACATGGTGGCGCCATTTCTATTTTTGGTGGAGCTTCCACCGTATCGACAAATATCTCCATAGAACGGTCTACTTTTGCGTACAATAAGAGTGGGCGCGGTGGGGCACTTTTCATCAATGACGTAAGCACACTGCAGGATCATTTAAGCATTTCCAATTCGACGTTTTCAAACAACGTATCTGGTTGTGACGCGGCCATTGAATCACACTTAGTAGGTATTCCTAAAAGCACATCTTCTATTACGTATTCTACCTTTACCAACAACATCAACACCACCCCAGGGTGTTCTAGCATCAATCTGATCCCAGCAGCGATTATCAATGCAACTTCAGCGTATGATACCAATATCAATTTTTACAATTCCATTGTTAGTAACAATGTTGCATCAGAAAACAGCGATACCAATCATATCAAAGTCGGTTCTGACCCGAGTGTTTATATTGATATTCAAAACAACGTCCTCAATGACAATACATTACTGGCGCTCAATAGCGTCCAAAACAAAAACATTGCAAGCAACATCAACACCAATGATCCTGAGTTGCATCCACTGGGCCTGGTTCATTTGGTGCAAATTCTAGATCGAATTACATACCCGTTTCCGGTTTGGGCACATAACCTGACCCATGCGGGTGCTTCTGCGGTAGGCCTGGCAGATCTGACTTTAAGCACAGAACAACAAGATCAATATCGCAAAGATCGTTCGGGAAATGGTAACGATCCATTGGCCTTTGACAGTGGGGCCGTGGAATCTTACCACTTCGACCCACCGATAGAACTCTACCAACCACTAACGACGGCGATCGACGATCACCGTAGTATCGAAGAATTATCCGCACAGTACCGGGTTTATCCAAATGCCATTACCAGCAACCAAACCTTGCACGTGCAAAGCAGAACAGCACTACGTCACCTCGGCTTTCATTTGCTCACCCTAGATGGCAAAACCATTACCAAAGGGATGATGCAAAAAACCACAAACAATGTTTTTAGCATGGATATTCCAGCAAAGACTGCCCCCGGTATATATTTACTGAAACTGGAAGATAACAAGGACCTATTTTCAAAACTTATTCGTGTCTATTGATAGATCGCTGTTGGTCCTTGCTTATAGACAGATCTCAATATCGATGTTTAGCTGTTTTTATGATTATAGTTACAAAAACTTATGCTATTTTCTAAATCAAGATGAATGCCTTGGACGCGTGGTTAGAAAAAAAAATTGAAACACTTGCATCTCCTGATGGTAGTAACGTCAACCCTATAGGGCAACTTTTGAACTGCTATTATGCGCTGTTAGGAGAAAAATCTTATATTTTTGGGATGGTTTACGATCCAGCAAAAGTCAAAGATCCCAAAAAACTGATTCAAAAAATAAAAACCGCACTGGAAAAATGGCATTTGTACTACAAAAGTGAGAATGCTGTTGATGAAGAAAAAATCATATACAAGAACATACAGATGCTCCAAATGCATCTCGACGGCACTAATACATCAGAGCCGGCGGTAAAAGAAAAGCAAGTTGCGTCAGAAAGTATATTTTCTGCAATCGCCACACCCCTACAAGCGCTGAAGGAAATAAGTCTAGATACCGTAGGTGCTGTTGATAGGTTTATGCAAACCAATTTGGTTGATTTGAACTTTGAAAATCTTGTTCATACCAAGAGTCTACAAGCTGCAGCTGATCTGATCGAAGAGATCGTTGACATGGATAACGTTTTTAAGGGGCAGCCAACATGGGAAGATTTTGTCGAGGATGGTTTGGATCCGTATTTTTTCCCATTGCTAGAAGGAAATGGAAACTACCTAGGTCTTCTTGTAGAGGAGGCTTTTTTGCAGTATGCATCGGGATTTCCTTTGGTGTTCTACTTTCATGAAATGGACCCGATTTATACACTGATCGCAACAAATATAGATTGTTTTTTACATGATAAACAGGCAGTTTCAGCGGAAATTGATTTTTTCAAGCAGCATCTTGATCTGTTTACGATGCATAACCAGGATAGACTTCCGGTGCAAAGAAGTTTGTCGATAGATTGGCTTTTTGATGGTGATCAACATCATGTTTTAAAAAAATTACAAAGTGCAATTTCTACACAAAAAAACCCTTACGCCTATAGCCATGTGACAGCCCAAAAAATATATAAAGAGTAATTTTTATAATATCGGGCAAGGTTGTTGGCATTGTACTTGAGGGTGAAATGATCTTATCGTACTTGTGCCACATCTAGAAATGAAGGTGTTGGTGGGAAGAGTCTTTTCGAATCGGCTGTTGATAAGCAGTCTAATTTTTTTTCGAAAACACCACCTGGCCCTGATT
>JAGRMV010000214.1 GCA_020441045.1 Deltaproteobacteria bacterium
CCTCCAAGACGTTGGTATTTTGCATTGCCCACTTTGTCACGTGCCTTTCCCTCAGAGACGCACTTGGCTTTTTGCATCGACGTTTCAAAGTGTTGCAGCAGATTATATACCACTGTTCAAGTTAATCCTAATTCGTACAATCTAACTAAAAGTTACACTGCAGCGATAAAACTTCAACTAAAAACAACGGTACTGTTGTGAGAACTGTTTTGGTCTACTTCGTCGTAATGTCCGGGTTAGATTTTATGCAATGCGCAGTATTGTCAAGATCAAAAAGTGTACTTAAGACCTGCTGATAAGCTCCAAGCATTAAAAGGTGCGTCCATAATGATATGATAGATGGATTTAACATAAATAGAATAATGTCGAAGGTATGTGTAGTATTCAAGTCCACCGGCAAACATCATAGTTAATTTATAGCTGTCGTTATCAAAGTTAAAGCCAGGTTTACTATAAAATACGCCCCCTCCTGCTTGAACAAAAGGCTGCATACGTGTACGCGGATATTGATATTTGGCAGTAAGTTCGTGCATAAATGTATTCACGCCACCTTGTAAGGCAGAGTCAAATGGGTCTGCCTCGTTAATCCCAAGGACGTTGACTGCTTCAATACTGACGCTTTTATTAATGTCAACGCCTAGATTAAGAGACATCTGAAAGCCTGGATTGGTAGCGGTTCTACGCTCGCCCGTAATGTTAAACATGCCCATATCTGCCGAAGCAGAGAAGCCACGTTCGATATCGTTTTTAGGACGTTTAAAGTCTCCGAAAATTTGATCCGCGCTGGCTGCCATCGAAATGGTTATGAGGAGAAAAAAAATACTTAGTTGCTTCATGGCTTTTTCCTATTTAAAAGTTATGGGATAATTCCCTTGAATGATCCGGTGTAGTGGTTCTGCTACACGCATGGTTCGAAATAAGTCAACAATACATTGCTCGATGCTTTCATTTTGCAAATCAGACTGTTGTACTTCACTATGCGAGACTTTGCCATTTTCATTGACAACAAAATGTAGCATGACTGTACCGACATTGGTGATGTTGTTTTTGATTTTCTCTTTAAGATAGCATTTCTTAAACTTTGGCCAACGCTCTTGCACCGCTTGGTCAATGAGCTGTTTAGCTTTTTCATCTGAAGCAGGCTTATTCTTACTAAATTGTTTTGTCGTTTTTGCAGAGAAAGAAATAGGGTAAATTCCCCTAAGTGTGTTTTCGCCATCAAGTTTAAATTTGAGTTTTTTAAACCGGTAAATCACACACCGTTTGACAACTTCGTTTTCGATGGTTGCTTCTTGGATCCAGGCTTTTTGTACATAGCCACGTAGATTGGTTTGGAATCCTACAACAATCTTTCCATCGCCGACAGCTCCCTTGCGCAGTTCATTGTTATAGCAACGTTGAAGCATTGGCCATCTTGCTTTGACAGTCGATTCAACTAAAGGAGGCTCCGTTGTGGGGGTCGCTGCTAAAGCAAACTTTCCCCAACAAAGCAAGAGAGTCATATAGGCATACTTCTTCATTACCCAGCAACCTTGAAGTTGATTGGATAGACCGCTTCTACGATGCTACCGCCTGGACTAGGAAATGGAATTCTGCGGAAAGCACTTGTTACACAGTTTTCGACAGTTGCATTATTCATTGTTGTGCGATCGATCGTAGCTTGCGTGACCCGTCCTGTCATACCAATAGTGAATCGAACATGTAGTTTGCCCGACAACGATGGGTCCCGAATAATTTCTCGTTCATAACAGTACTGAATTTGCCCCCAGTACTTTAAAATAATGTCACTAATTTGAGCCTGTGTAAGTGTTCCAATCACCGAAACCTGGTCTTGGTCAATGTTTGCAACAACGCTGGTTTTGTCTTTTCCAGTACCAAAATCAGCCAGTCCATCGCCTTTGGCGCCACCGCCACGGCCTTTGGTAGCCAGACCCGTCCCAATGGAAGCAGTTTGACCACCGCCGCCAGTTGCCTGTCCAGTGACACCTTTGCCTTGCTTAACTTTGGTTTGGTCAGGTAAACCAAAACGGCCACTACCAGTGCGTTGTAAGTTGTCAGCTACATCTTGGACACTACCATCGACGAGATCGTCAAAAGCACCATCTTGGGACTGCTGTTTGGTAAAAAAGCTCAATACGCCTGCATTACGGACTTTTTCCATGGAGGGGCGCTTGACTTGTTTGGATGCAGTAGATTTGCCACGTGCGCCTTCGGTTCCAGCTGCTCTTGCACCTGCCCCTTCACTTCCGCCACCTTTTTTAAGAATTTTTGCAGCATCTTTTTCGGTCGATTTACCTGGTGACAGTGACTGCACTGCGACTGGCTCATAAGGTTTTACGACATTGGGTTGCACCAGAATTTTTTGATATTTCTTGGGAAGATCTTCTAGTGTTTTCTCTTCGTCGACAGAACTGGAGCCCACAAATAATAAAAAAAGCAAAAGCGTATGCAAAAATACTGAGAGTGCAAGCCAGCGATAAAGCTCTTTATTGCCAAATTTTTCAACAAACGGAGGAGGAACTTGCTTGTGGGGCTCTTGTGTCTCTTCGAAATAAATCTGAATATGATCTAGATCGATGACACCTTTGGTTTGGTGTTGAAAGACAAACTGTTCAAGGCCTTTTTTACTGGCTGAGGAAGAAACTTCTGCCAGTTGGGTAATACGATCTTTGGTTTGAATAACGCCTTGAGTGCCTTTTGGAAGCCATATTTCGATGCGTTTATCAGATGTGTAATATATAAAAAGATCTTTGAGGCGAAGATTGGTGATAGGCACAGCTAAGGCATTGCGTGCTTTTCGACCAGAATATACTTTAGTTCCAGGGACAAAAATACGATCTTCAATGATTTCACCATAGAACTGTACAACGACCCTGAGAGAGTTTTTAGATTTTTTTGCAGATGTATCTTTGTCTCGGATATTGACTTGAAAGTTACTTGGATCAAAGTACAACTCAGATTTAGAAGAATCCGAAGGTATTTTTAAGTGCGATAGACTCATGGTGCCATTGTATAAAAATGTACAGGAAAATCTAGCATTTTTAATGACTTAAATTGAGTATGTTTACAATATAGAGTGTTGTCTTGAACCCTCTTTAAAAGGAGCTTTCGTAGCAGTATTTGGAGGTCAACAGCTGTCGAAAAGCTCCAATATTTTTTTTTTTTTTTTTAAGAAAATCGATTGTAAGAAGTTTTTAGAAGAAAATCTCTATTAGCGAGTTTTTTCTTTTATTACTCATCTATGGCATCAATAACCTTGGGGATAA
>JAGRMV010000215.1 GCA_020441045.1 Deltaproteobacteria bacterium
TGCCGATGGTTGTCCCGATCACGAACTCGATGAGTTTTCAGGATATATCGAGGGAATCCATTTTAATCTAGGTCAAAGTGTTATTTTGATCGACTCGTACGTAAAACTAAACAAAGGCGCCGAGTTACTCAAAAAATACCCTGGTCTGAACGTTATTATTGAAGGCCATACCGATGACACTGGCACATTAGAGGTGAATATGGAGCTGTCCAAAGCCCGCGCCCAAAGCGTCAAAAACCATCTTACCAATTATGGGATTGATGCATCCCGTATCAGTATTGAAGCATTTGGCCCAACTCGTCCGATCGCAGATAACGCCACCAAGGAAGGTCGTGCGCGAAATCGTCGTATTGAATTTAGATTATTGAATCTAGAAGAAGTCAAACGCAGTGGTCAAGAGTAGACAAGTTTACCAGACCTGGAGTCTTATAGGACTTATCATACTAAGTCTTGCAAGTTGTGATCAAATATTGCCTAGAATGACGGGTTATAAAAACTACACACACCCATCTTTGCGTTTTCAGGTTCACTATCCAGCCAAATGGACTTTGATCGAAGGGGGTTCTTTTGGTACGCAGGTCCAGTTTTTGTCTGACAGTCCTTCAATTTTTCTTGCCAACGCCAATATTGCGGTCAACCGTAATCCCAATCTTAGTTTAGAAGCCTTAGCAGATTTATCTGCCAAACAACTCACCATATTGCTGCCCAATTATGAACTTGAAACCAAAGCTATTGGTACGTTAGGAAAGCATAAGGCGGTTGATTTGCGTGGTGTTTACGATGCTGCGGAAGGTAAGCGCAAGATTAGATCGGTCATCGCCATCATCAATGAAATGCAATACGTTTTTACTTTTACGTGTGAAGCCCAAGATGAACATAGCTACGCAAAAACCATCAACAAAATGATTGATTCCTTCTCGCTTTAGCATAAGATTCGTCTTATGGTACAAAAAATCAACGACTTTCAATTTGGTACCCATTACCACCTAGAAAAATATCGTCTGGACAATGGTCTGCAAATTGTTTTTTTTCCCGACACGACTGTGCCTGTCTTTGCCCATCATACCTGGTTTCATGTCGGTTCGCGTAATGAGCACGAAGGCATCACAGGCATTTCCCATTTCTTTGAACACCTTATGTTCAAAGAGACTACCCATTTTCAAGAAGGACAGTTTGTTCGAAAACTAGAAGAAGCTGGCGGTAAAATCAATGCGGCCACATATTTGGATTGGACTTTTTATCGTCAGAGTCTCCCAAAAGAATCGTTTGACTTGATTTGTGAGCTCGAATCAGACCGTATGCAACATGTTATCCTCAATCAAACACAGCTTGACAGTGAACGTGAAGTGGTTGCCAACGAGCGTCGCTTTCGTATTGATAATAATCCAACTGGAACCATGTATGAAGAGCTTTATAAACATGCCTTTTCTACACATTCGTATCATTGGCCCGTGATTGGATGGATGCATGATATCGAAAACATCAGCCTTGACGATTGTATGACATTTTATAAACAATACTACGCCCCCAATAACGCCACAGTTGTTGTGGTAGGTGATCTCGATCGAGAACAAACCTTGCAAACCATCGAAAAATATTATGGCCGTATTCCTTCCTCAACACTTCCCAGCTCTGCCATTGTCAAAGAACCTGCACAAGCGCAAGAAATCATCATTGACTTAGAATTAGAACTTTCATCGCCACGTGTTTTACTCGGATACAAAGTGCCAGAAGCAACCCATCAAGACATCCCCAAACTTGAGCTACTACACAGCCTATTTTTTAATGGACGAAGCTCTAGACTCTATCGGCGCCTTGTCAATCAAGATCAAGTGGCCACCAGCGCATCGGGGTGGGTGAATCACACAAAAGATCCAGGATTATTTATCATGGATATTACCATGAAACAGGGTTATGACTGTCAACAAGCCATCGACATCATAGATCAAGAGTGCGCCCTACTGCTTTCAAATCTACCTTCTGAAAAAGAACTACAAAAATGCAAAGCTCGATTAGAAACTTCATTTTGGGGACAGCTTCGAACCGTTGATGACAAAGCTCAATCTATCGGTTTTCATGAAACTGTGCATGGTGACTACCGTATGATGTTTGAAGAGGTGCAACAACTTGCCCAAATTTCTGCAGCTGATTTACAAGATGCATGCAAAACTTACCTACACCCATCATACCGAACAATCATTCGTGCAACTCCAAAGGCGGCTTCATGAATATACCCTCTTGGCAAAAAACCGGCCAGTTTGATACCATCATGGTCTCCAAAAAAGATCTGCCCATGGTCAACTTTATCTTTATCTTCCCCTTTGGTGCTGATCGTGACCCTATTGAAAAACAGGGACTTACCAATATGACAGGCGATCTACTTTTACGTGGCTGCAAAAGTATGAATCGGATTCAAATTGAAGACCGGCTTGATGAGCTTGGCGGATCGTTAAATATTTATACCGGATTTCATTCTGTTTCCATTGAAGGTCAAATTTTAAAGCGCAACTTTCCGTCTATGATTGAAATCGTTCAAGAAATCTTGTCCGCCTCGACATTTGCAGAAAGTCAGTTGGAGGACCTGAGAAATGAAACCATTGCGCAACTACAATTGCGTCTTGATGATGACCAGGGACTGGCCAAAACAGCCTTTAATAACCATCTTTTCCAAGATCATGTCTATAGCCGTGAAATTGTTGGAAATGCTAAAACCCTTCATAACATCACCTCCGATGATGTTAAAGAGCACTTTAAAAAATATTTTACTCTTGATCGTATCAAAATCGGATTTTCCGGCGATGTTTCAAATGCTATGATTGATCTATCGATCTTAGCTCTGTCCAAAAGCCTGCCAGAAAAAACCATACCTGATCCGATACAGCCTGTTTCCGTGCAATGCACAGGCAAAACTTTGATTTTTGTCGATAAACCAGAGCGTTCACAAACACATTTTTATATTGGACATCCGACGCAAGGTTTGCAAGTTCCACATGCATATGATTTTTTGGTCTTTAAAACTGCTTTTGCCGGCAGTCTTTTTCAAGCCAAGTACATGCAAGAAATACGTGTCAAGCGTGGATGGTCTTATGGTGCCTATGGTTCTTCCGACCATCGAAAATTGGCCAGCACTTTTTATTTGTACACATTCCCAAAAAATGAAGACACTGCAAATGCCATTGAAACTTCATTAAAGTTATACCAGCAAGCACAAGCAGGAACGCTGGTAGAACAAGCAGATATCGACTTTGCAAAAAAC